>JAWWAN010000037.1:0-13429 GCA_033721675.1 Rhodothermales bacterium
CGGCGTAGGTGCGCCAGGCGGCCGGGGCGGCTGCGCCGGCGCCCGCGCGGGTGCCGGTGACGGCCATCTCGCCGCCCTGGATCGTGAAATGCCCCGCCAGCGCATCCCCGTCGAGCCCTAGGTTGGCCTGCACGCGGCCCATCATCTCCTGGCTGAAGCTGAAGGTGAGGCGGCCGTCGTCGAGGGCGACGTATTCGAGGGCGATGACGTCGGGGAGGGCGTCGAACTGGAGGGTGCCTTCGAGCGCGTCTTCGGTGCCGGAGAGTTCGAGGTTGGCGGGGAACTCGCCCTGCGGCACGGCGAGCGTGACGCGGTAGTTGGCGAAGTCGCCGTGCATGGCGGGCATCGCGGCGGTCTCTTCCTCGCCGCCCTCGGCGCGGAGCGTCGAGTTGGCGAAGAAGAGGACGTCGTACTGCGCCAGGTGGTCGGGGTTGAGGTCGTCGAGGTCTTCGGTGACGTCGATCTCGAACTCGGTGGTGGCGCGGAGGTCGGCGGCGAGCTGCTTCTGCGCCTCGATGGCGCCGTCGTGGCGGAAGCCGTGCGTGGCGGTGACCATCAGTACGCGGATCGGCTCGCGGGCCTCGCCCACGGCGACGGCCTCGGCGAGACTCTCGGGCGCGTCCGGCGCGGCGATCTCGCGCACGCGGACGTTGCGGAACGAGACCTCGGAGGCCGGGTCGTGGTTTTGGAGGCCGATGTAGCCCTCCCGCCCCCGGTCTCCCACGAAGTCGTTGACGAGGACGTCGTTCAGGTAGATCGTGTAGCGCTGGCCCTTCACCTCGATGCGGAACGTGTTCCACGCGCCCGGCGGGTTGGAGGCCATGCGGAACGGGGCCGAGAGGTCGTAGATCGAGCCCGTCGCGTTGATCGGCGGGCGGCTGTCGTCGATCTGGATCTCGTAGCCGTTGTTGACGGCGTACCAGGGGTCGTCGGTCTGCTCGGGAAACCGCAGGAAGATGCCGCTGTTGGCGCCCTCGCGGTTCGTCTTCCAGTCGAGTTCGAGGACGAAGTCGCGGAACGGGCGCTCGGTGTAGTAGAAGAGGCCCATGCCGCCCTGGCTCTTCATCGTGCCGTCGGGTTCGAGGGCGAAGCTGCCGGGCCCGGCCATCGTCCAGCCGTCGAGCGAGGTGCCGTCGAAGAGGGGGATCCATTCGCCGTCGGTGGCGGCGGCGTCGCCGGCCATCGGCTGCGTGCCGGAGCAGCCGGCGGCGAGGGCGACGAAGAGGAGCGTGGCGAGAAGCGGGAAGCGGGTCATCGCGGGGAGTGCTGCGTGATGGGCAGGTCAGGACGGGGAAGCGCCCGGCATCACGGATTCACAATACCGCCCAGGCGGGCGTGTTCGAGGGCCGTACGGAGGCCGCCTTCCATCATCACCGGAGCGACGCGGCCGTCGCCGTCGGCGTCGAGGCCGGTGAGGACTTTCTCGGCGAGGGCGGCCAGGTCGGCGGCGTGGCGGCGGGCCATGGGGAGGTCGCCGTCGTAGTCGGTCTTGAGGATGTTGAGCGCCTGGCTCTGGACCTCGAAGAGCCAGCCGGTATCGGCCGTGGTGTTCCAGAAGTCGGACGGGGCGTCCCAGTAGCGGGTCAGGTCCACGCGGGGCTGGCGCTCGGCCTTGGTGACGCCGTCATCCATCATCTGGTGGCCGATGACGTTGTTGAGCGCGGCGACGACGTGGCCGGTGTGGGGGTCTGCGCCGTCATCCATCCTCGCCAGGAGGCGGGTGCGGACGTGGCGGCCGAGGCCGGCGATGCCGAGCTGCGTCGGGTCCGTGATCTCGGGCGGGGCGCTGCCGTAGCGGGCGGCGAAGGCGGGGTCAAAGTCCGTATAGGTGGTCTGCCAGCGCGTCTTCCAGCCGTGGACGTGGGCGGCGCCGCGCTCGGTGCGCAGGCCCGAGGGCACGCCCCAGACGGTCGAGTAGACGGCGTCGGCGTAGCGCTTGACGTCGCCCTCGGTGGTGGCGTCGGCGGCAGCGCGCGCGGCGTCGAGCGCCTGCTCGGCCATCGTGTGCATCTGCTGGAGGAGGGCGCCGAGGTCGGCCTCCTGCGCGGCGGCGGGGCCGGGCAGGGCGAGCCCCACGGCGAGGGCGAAGGCGGCCGCGAGGCGGAGCGTCCGCCGGGTCGGTGCGCGGTGGGAGGGAGGCATCGGCAGGGCGGTGGTGACGGGCGAAGACGGTAGAAGAACAGTGCCCTCAACATACGGAACGCGCGCGTCTCGCGCTATGGCCCGCCGACCGCCCTGGTGGGCCGGGCGTCACCGCTCCACATGGAAGCCCGCCCGGTCCTGGAGCGGCGCCGGAGGCGACCAGCGGATGACCTCGAAGAAGCCGGCCCCGACGAAGCCGAAGCCGTTCTCGACGTTGCTGAAGACGCCCGGCTCGACGAGCACGTCCGCCTCGAAGTCACCCACGGGCGAGAGCCAGGCCTCGTCGCCCACGTGGACCGTCAGCTCCATCTCGCGCAGCACGATCCGTTCGGTCGAGACTTCTTTCTCGGTCAGGTCGAGGAAGATGGTGCGGAAGTCGTCGCGCAGGTCGATGTCGATGCGCCAGCCGCCCGCGACCCGTTCGGCCCGGCTCTGGTAGGAGACCACGACGTCGTGGAACGAGACGTCGCCGCCGAAGGGCGTGCTGACGACTTCGTACCGGACCTCGACGCGCGGGAGCTGCGGGGCCTCCCCGACGACGGCCACCGGCAGCAGGATCTCCGTGACGGCGGTGGTGTCCGGCGGGAGCAGCTCCAGCGTCACCGGGGGCGGGATCGTCACCTCGGCACTCGTCTCGGCGCCGTCGGAGCGGCGGACGGCGAGGCGGTAGGTCTCGCCCGTCCGGGCATCGAAGGCGGCCCAGTAGACGTGGCGCACGTCGCCGTCGCGGAGCGTCACCACGGAGTCGCGCCAGACGCGCTGGGCTCCGTCGCCGAGGCGGGTCGAAGTGACGACGGCGTCGAGCGGCTCGGGGCGCACCTCGCGGATCGTCCCCTCGATCTCGAAGAGGCGCACGGCGTGGGTGTCCGTCTTGGGGTTGAACAGGCCCCAGACGGTGAAGGGCCGGTCGATGCCCAGGCGGGGGTTCACGCTCTCGTCGCACCCGCCGAGGAGCAGCAGCACGGCGAGGAGAATGGGAATGAGGGGGAGGAGGTAGGAGGGGGAGGCCGCGTGAGCGGACGTCCGCGCGCAGGGTACGGCGTCCTCCCCCCGTGCCTTCACCCCCGCGTACCCCTGTTCCGTCGTCTCGCGCATCAGGGCACCTCCACCTTGAGGCCGAGGGTGGGTAGGACCGGGAGCTGGTCGCTACGGCGGAGCGTGAAGAGGTCCAGGGCGAAGAGGTTGCGCCGGTCGTAGACGTTGATGACGCCGCCCTGCACGGTCAGCGAGAAGCCGTCGAAGGCGAACCGCCGCTCGGCGGAGACGTCGAGGCGGTGGTAGGCGGGCAGGCGGGCCTGGAACGGCCGCTCGTAGATCACCCGCTGCTCGTCGGCCGTATCGAAGAGATCGACGGCGCCGTTCATCAGCACGAACCCGTCGAAGCCGAAGAGGCGGCTGAAGGGCCGCCCGGAGCCCAGGTTCCAGCGCAGGCTCAGCTCCACCTCGCGCACGGCGCCGGCCACCCGGAGGTCGAGCTGGTGGCGGCGGTCGTGGGGCGGGTGGAAGGCCAGCGTCTCGGTGCCGTACCACAGCGCGATGGCCTCCTGCTGCGCTTCGTAGCGGACGGACGAGAGGCCGTAGGTAAGGGCCGCATAGAAGCGCGCGCGCCGCACCTCGGCCCGGAGGTCGAGCCCGGCCACGCGGCCCGAGGCGCGCTGCAGGCGCGTGGTGAAGCGCGGGAAGGCGGTCCACTCGGCCACGTAGAGGTCGGAGAGCCGTTTGTAGTAGACCTCGGCGGCGAGGTCGAGCCAGCCGGTGGGGGCCGTCCGGTAGCCGGCGAGCACGTGGACGGCCCGCGCGAGCCGATCGGTGGGGGCGCTGCGCCAGGCGGTGAACACGTTGGTGGCGTCGCGCCGGTCGTTGAGGCCGAAGACCTCCTGGTGGTGGAGGCCGGCGGCGGCGGTGGCCTCGTGCCGCCCGCGCTGCCAGAGCAGCCGCGCGCGCGGCTCGACGAACGCCGTGTTCTCCTGGCCGGGGAAGAGCTGCGCGATCACGCCCACCCGCAGCCGCAGCGTCTCGGTCAGCCGCAGGTCCGGCTCCAGGTAGACGCCCGCCTTGTGGCGGCGGCTCGTGCCGAACTCGACGTTCTGAAAGAGACCCCCCAGCAGCGTCGTGATCTCGGGCACGCGCCAGAACAGCCCCCACTTCCACTCATTGCCGCCGATGAAGTCGGTCATGTTGACGGCGTAGTTGAGCCCGTCGAACTCGGTCCAGCGCACGGGCGCGTCGTCCGGCCCGACCTCGGCGTAGAGGCGTGACCACGACAGCAGAATCTCCGCCACGAACGGCACGCGGCGCGGCAGCACGAGGTACCGGAGCCCGACGGCCTCGTTCGTCCACCGGATCTCGTCGAGCCGCTCGGCAGAGGCCGCGCCCAGACGCCCCCGGTCGTGGGTGCGGAGCGCGGTGACGGAGAGCTGGTGGTTGGCGTTGAGTACGGCGTGGACCTTGCCGAAGGCGTCGTCGAACCGGAAGGGGAGGTCTTGCGCCACGTAGCGGGCTGCGACGTCCTCGATCACGGACTGCCGCACCGAGGCGAGGAACGACACGCGCTCGGCCATGAGGGGGCCTTCCACCCGGACCGTGCTGACGAACGGCGCGGCGGAGGCGGCCCCGGCGAAGCGCCGCTTGTTGCCGTTGCGCGCGTAGACGTCGATCACCGAGGCGATGCGGCCCGAGTAGGGCGCGCCGAACCCGCCCAGGTAGACGTCGGCCCGCTGGATGATGTCCGCCGGGAAGGCGCTGTAGAAGCCGAGGAGGTGGAAGGGCTGGTGGACGTACATGCCGTCGAGCAGCACGAGGTTGTGCGAGGGCTCGCCGCCGCGCACGAAGAACTGCCCGCCCCGGTCGCCGAGGGTCACCACGCCGGGCAGCGTGGTCAGGTACGCGGCGAGGTCCCCGGAGACGTCGGGCACGGGCACCAGCTCCAGGTCTTTGGGCCGGATGGACTGGAGCCCGCCGCTCAGCCGGGCCGCGCCGCCCTCGCCTTCGTCCTCGACGACGATCTCGCCCAGCTCGGCCTCGGCGCCGGCGAGCGTCAGGTTGAGAATGCGGATCTCGCCCGCGCGCAGGTCCAGCGTGTCGGTCTGGGTAGCGAAGCCGACGAAGGAGGCCCGCACGACGACGCGGCCCGCCGGCAGCCCGCCGAGCACGTAGACGCCGTCGCCGTCCGTGATGGCGCCGCGCAGCAGCACGCCCTCCCGCAGAGCCACGACGTTGACCCCGGGGAGCGGCTCGCGGTCCGCCGCGGCCGTGACGAAGCCGCGCACCGTCGCCGTCTGCGCGGCTGCGCCCGTCGCAGCCGCCAGGCCGAGCACGAGCCCGAGAAGAATACGGCGGCAGACGGCCTTCGGCATGGCGGCGAGCGGAATGAATGGGACGGCGTGCAAGATAACGGAGCCCGGCCTAAGAAAACGGCGCGCTGGCACTCGTCGGCGTGATTCGTTAAGATGCAGCCTCGGGCTCAACCTACACGGTACGCGACGATGATGCGATTCCTTCTTCTCTGCCTTGCGCTGATGATGGGGGTGACCGCCTGTACCGACGGCCCACCGCCGCCCGGCGACGCCCCGGCGACGGCGGCCGACGACTGGCAGATCGGGCCGTTCGAGAAGCACGCCGGCAACCCCATCGTCGCGCCCCAGGGGACGACGTGGGAGGCCAAGGACGTCTTCAACCCGGCCGCCTGGACCGATGGCGAGACGATCTTCATGCTCTACCGGGCCGAGGACACCACTGGCATCGGCCGCTGGAACGGCACCTCGCGGCTCGGCCTGGCGCGCAGCACGGACGGCGTCACGTTCACCCGAGAACCTCAGCCCGTCTTCGGCCCCGAGGAGCCGTTCGAGCAGCCGGGGGGCGTCGAAGACCCGCGCGTCGTGCGCATCGACTCCCTCTTCTACCTGACCTACACCGGCTACGACGGCGAGACGGCCCGCCTCGCCCTCGCCACCTCGCCCGACCTCCGCACGTGGACGCGCCACGGCGTGCTGTTCCCCGAGCGAGGATGGACCAAGAGCGGCGCGATCCTGCCCGAGCCCGTCGATGGGCGCTACTGGATGTACTTCGGAGACACCAACATCTGGGCCGCGCACTCCGAGGACCTCCTGCGATGGACCGTCGTCGAGGAGCCCGTTCTGCGGCCGCGCGCGGGCCGGTTCGACAGCCGCCTCGTGGAGCCCGGCCCGCCGCCGATGCGGACCGACGACGGCATCCTGCTCCTCTACAACGCCGCCGACGACAGCCTCCGCTACGCCGCCGGCCAGGCTCTCTTCGACGCCGCCGACCCGACGCGCCTCGTCGCGCGCTCGGAGACGCCGTTCCTGACGCCCACCACCGTGCTCGAAGAGACGGGGCAGGTGCCGAACGTCGTCTTCATCGAGGGGCTGGTGCCGCATGCGGACCGGTGGTACCTGTACTTCGGGATGGGCGACTCCGGCATCGGCGTCGCCACGGCGGACCGCTGACCCGGACCCCCTCGGCCTCCCCCCGGACCGTGTACGCCCACCTCTACGTCTCGCCCCACTACGACGACGCCGCGCTCTCGTGCGGGGGGCGCATCCACGGGCAGGTGCGGCAGGGCGCGCGCGTGCTGGTGGTGACGGTCTGTGCCGCACCCCCGCCGCCGGGCACGCCGGTCTCGGCCGTCGCAGCGCAGATCCACGGCGATGCCGGAGACGGCTTTGTCGCCCGCCGCCGCGCCGAGGATGCCGAGGCCCTCCGTCACCTCGGCGCCGACGGCCGGTACCTGGATGTGCTCGACTGCATCTACCGGGGATCGCCGGGCGCCTGGCGCTATCCGTCCCTCTCCGACGTCTTCGGGCCGCCCCATCCCGAAGACGAAGATCTGGTGCCGGCCCTCGCCGACGTATTCGACGCGCTGCTCCTGCAGCACCCCGGCAGCGTGCTCTACGCGCCCCTCGGGCACGGCGGGCACGTCGACCACCGGATCGCCTGCCGGGCCGCCGGGCGCCTGCTCGGGCGCGGCCGGCGCGTCGTCTTCTACGAGGACTATCCCTATGCCGACGAGACGCGGCCGCACCCGTACGGCGCCGGCGACGGGAGGCTGGACGTCCGCTTTCTGGCCGGGCTCCGGCCCGAATCCGTGTATCTGGACGCGGCCGACGTGCAGGCGCGGTGCGCGAGCGTGGCGGCCTATCGCTCGCAAATCCCGGCCCTCTTCGGTGACGCCGAGGAGGCGGCGCGCAGCATCCAGGAGTTCGCGCGCCGCCGGGGGGGCGGGCGCCCGGCCGAGCGATACTGGGTTCCAGAGGGCAGATGAGCCTGCGCCCGTCGCAATCGTCGGCGGGAATGTGTATCATGCGGACCCCGCCGAAGTACCCGGGATCGACCTTTCCGAATGCGTACCATGACCCCGACGAGAGCCTTTCTCTGCGCCGCCGCAGCCTGCCTGCTGTTCGTCCTCCCGCTCCACGCTCAGGCCCTGCGCCCGGGCCAGTGGAAGGGGCACATGTACTCGCCTGCCCGCCAGCTCGTAGACGTCACGCTCACCGTGCAGACCGCGCGCGACGCGCTGGAAGCGACGCTCACCACTGCCCTCGGAGAGTTCACGCTCTCTGGCGTGGAGGATGGCAGCAACGGATTTTCCTTCGTCTGGAATCCGGGCTTCGAGATGGAATGCCGCCTGCTCGAAGACGACGCCGGCCGCTACCAGGGCGCCTGCAAAGACTACCGGGGGCGCATCGGCCCGGTCCTGCTGGCCCCCCCCGGACGCGCCGTCACGCCCGACGACTTCGACCTCGACGCGGCCTTCGCCGTCTGGGGCGCCCGGCCGGAGCCGGAACCGGAGGCCCCGCCGCCCGCGCCGCCGCCCGCGCCGCCGGTGGGCGCGCCGGTGGATCTCGGCGGCCGTACCCTCTCGATGTACGAGGCCGGCAGCGGCCCCGTCACCGTCGTCTTCGAGTCGGACGTGGGCGATCTGCTGGAGGGGTGGGCCGAGGTGCTCCGGGCACTCGCGCCGGATGTGCGCGTGGTGGCCTATGACCGCGCCGGCCTCGGCGCCTCGGACCCGGCCGGTACACGAGGCGCCCGTACGCCGGATGCCATCGCGGAGGATTTGCACGCGATGCTGGAACAGGCCGGGCTGGCCCCACCGTTCGTCCTCGTGGGGCACGGCGCGGGCGGTCTCTACGTGCGTCGCTTCGCCGAGCGGTACCCGGGCACCGTCGCCGGGCTGGTGCTGGTCGATCCGATCCACGAGGCCGAGGCGCAGCGGCTCCGCGCGCTGGACGCCGGCAGCTACGCCGCGTACCGGCAGGGGCAGGAGGCGCTGCATCGCCTCGCGCCGCCGGCCGTGCAACGCGAGCACGAAGGCGTCCGCGCCGTGCTCGATGCCGGCACCTTCGGCGGCGAGGCCCGGCCCGCCGTGCCGCTGGTCGTGCTGACGGCGCGGCGCACCGTGGAGGCGCCCCGCTGGGTGGGGGAAACGGCGCAGGGGCAGGAAGTCCGCCGCGCGCTGCACGCGGCCCTGGCCGAAGCATGGCCGCGGGGCGCCCACCGCGTCGTAGACGCGCCCGGCTCCTACCTGCACCAGGTAGCGCCGGAGGCCGTCATCGAGGCGGTCCGGCAGGTGCTGGAGACGGCCGCGGCCACGCCGGCCCGGAACTACTAGGCTGCGCAGGGCGAATGCCGGGGGGAATCATAGATAGCGCGCGCCGATGGAGCGTCGCGGGCGTCGCGCTCGCGGCGGCCGGGATAGCGGCGTGTGAGGCCCCGCCGCCCCCTCCCGAGGCGCCCCCCGTGGTCTTCACGGAGGTGACGGAGGCGGCCGGGCTCGGGGCGTTTCGCCATGCCACCGGGGCCACCGGCGAGAAGTGGTTCCCCGAGACGATGGGCGGCGGTGGGGGGTTCGTGGACTACGACGGCGACGGGCGGCTCGACCTCGTCCTCGTCGGGGGCGGCGTCTGGGCGGGAGCCGAGCCGCCGCCCGCGCTGCGCCTCTACTGGAACCGGGGGGACGGCACGTTCGAGGACCACACGGCGGACGCCGCGCTGGCCGATCTCCATGCTTATGCCTTCGGCGTCACGGCGGCGGACTACGACGGCGACGGCGACGCCGACCTCTTCGTCACCACCCTCGGCCGCAATCTGTTGCTCCGCAACGAGGCCGGACGCTTCGCCGACGTCACGGAGGCCGCCGGCCTCGCGGACGCCCGCGAGTGGAGCAGCGCCGCCGTCTTCCTCGACGCCGACGCCGACGGCGACCTCGACCTCTACGTCGGGAACTACGTGGACTGGGCGCCGGAGCGGGATCGCTTCTGCACCGTGGCCGGGGGCCAGAAGAGCTACTGCACGCCCGAGCTGTACGAGGGCCTCCCCGGCCGATTCTATCGCAACCGGGGCGACGGCACGTTCGAGGAGCGCACCGCCGAAGCCGGCTTCGGCGGCACACCCGGAAAAACACTCGCCGCCACCGCCGACGACCTCGACCGCGACGGCGACCCGGACCTCGTCGCCGGCAATGATACCCAGCGCGACCTCCTCTTCCGGAACCGGGGCGACGGCACGTTCGAGGAGGTCGGCCTGCGGGCCGGCATCGCGCTCGACGAGAACGGCAAGGCCCGCGCGGGGATGGGCGTGGACACCGGCGTCGTCGACGCGACGGGAGCGCCGACGGTCTTCGTGGGCAACTTCGCCAAAGAAATGATCGGCGTCTACCGGCGCGGCGCGGGCGGGTTTTACGAGGAGCGTGCCGCCGTCTCGCGCATCGGCCGCCCGAGCCTGCCCACACTCACCTTCGGCCTCTTCCTGTTCGACGCCGACCTCGACGGCGACCTCGACCTGTTCGCCGCGAACGGCCACATCACGCCGGAGGTGGACGGACTCGAAGCGCACATCACCTACCGCCAGCGCCCGCAACTTTTCCTCAACGACGGCGCGGGCACCTTCGCCGAGATGCTCCCCGGCGAGGGGCCGCTCGCGCAACCGCTCGTCGCGCGCGGGGCCGCCTACGGCGACTACGACGCCGACGGTGACCTCGACGTGCTCGTGACCGAGAACGGCGGTCCGGCCCACCTCTGGCGCAACGACACCGCAGGCGGCACGGCGCTCGTGGTTCATCTCGCCGGCCGGCCTCCCAACCGGGATGCGCTCGGCGCGCGCGTCGCCCTGTGGGCCGGCGGGCTGATGCAGGAGCGCACGGTGCGAACCGGCTCCAGCTACCTCTCGCAGAGCCAGCGCACGCCCGTCTTCGGGCTCGGTGGCGCCCGGCCGGATTCCCTGACCGTCTACTGGCCCGGCGGCGGCGTCTCGCGCTTCGGCGGCCTGCCGGCCGATGGCGCCGTGTGGATCGACCAGGAGACGGAACGCCTCCGCCGCACCCTGCAGAACCCGGAGGCGCCATGAGACGGATGCTCCTGCTGGCCGGGGCCATGGCAGTGATGGCGACCGGATGCCGCCAGGCCCCGCCGCCGATGCCCCCCGTGGCGGCGCAGACGCTGGGTGAGGCGCAGCGGGCCTACAGCCGCCAGCGCTTCGCCGAGGCCCTGGCCCTGGCCGACAGCGCCGCCGCCCTCGCCCCGCAGGCGCCGGACCCCCTCTTCCTGAAAGGGCGTGTGCTCACCGACCTCAACCGCTTCGATGCGGCCCGCGCAGCGTTCCGCGCCGTGCTGGAACGCGATCCCGAGTATCGCAGCGCCCGGTATCACCTCGGCCAAGTCGCCTTCCTGCAAGCGAACTATCGCGACGCCGTGGCGTGGTATCAGCAAGAACTCGACGCGCTCGGGCGAGGCGAGCCCGCGGCGCGGGCGGCCGTCGTGTTGCAGCAGGGACGGGCGTACGCGCTGCTCAGCGTGCCGGACAGCGCCGAGGCCGCCTACCGGCAGGCCCTCCGTCTGGACTCGACGAGCGCGCGCGCGCATGCCTGGATGGCCGAACTCGCCGCCGCGCAGGGCGCCCTCGACGATGCGCTGACGCACGCCCGCCAGGCGCTGCGCCTCGACCTCGAGGACGAGGAGGCGCGCTACCTCGTCGGTTCGCTGCTGGTGCGAACGGGCCGTCCCGAGGCGGCGCTGGCGCCACTCGAAGCCGTCGTCCGGCGCAGGCCGTGGCACGAAGGCGCCCACTACAACCTGGGCCGCGCTCTGCTTGCCCTCGGGCACGAGGGCGAGGGGAACCGGCACCTCGCCCTCGCCGATAGCTTGCAGACCCTCAACGCCGCCATCGCCCTCGCCCAGCTCGGCACCTTCCAGTACCCCGAGGACCCGGCGCGCTGGGGGCACCTCGCCACTGTGCTCCAGCAGGCCGGGCGCCGGGCGGAGGCGGCCCGCGCCCTCCGCATCGCCCGGGCGCTCCGCTCAGCGGCGGACGACGGCCGGCCCTAGCCGACGCCCGCTGCCCTCCCGAACGATCATCCCTTGCGCTCCCTGATGCCAGACCGCGCTCTCCTGCTTGCCGCCCTCCTTATTGCCCTCGCTCTCCCTGCCTGCGGGGGTAGCGACGCGCCGCTCGAACCGGACTCCGAGGAGTATCGCGAGGCGGTGTCGGCGTTCTATGCCGGCCTCGCCGGCATCGAGGCCGGCTCCGACGTGTTCTCCGAAGAGAAGATGCTGCGCGTGACCGAGCTGGCCCCGCGCGAGCCCGCCGCGTGGGCCAACCTCGGCGTGCTGGCCATGCGCCGAAACAACATCGAGGAGGCCGACGCGCGGCTGGCGCGCGCCCGCGAGCTGGCCCCCGGCCACGGAGACATCCTCGTCCTCTCCGGCCTGCTGGAGAGCCTGCGCGGCGACTTCGAGGCCGCGATTGCATATCTGCGCCGCGCCATCGAGGTGGAGCCGGAGAATGTGCGGGCGAAGTACGCGCTGGCCGAGCTGCTGGAGCGCCAGGGCGGGGAGGGCAGCGAGGCCGAGGTCCAGCAGCTCCTGCAGGCCATGCTCGAGACCCGCCCGGAGAACCTGGCGATCCTGCTGGAGCTGGCTCGCATGGCCGCCCGCACCGGCGACGCAGACGCACTGCGCAGCGTGGTGGATCGCCTCGGCGCTCGGGCCCCGGCCTGGCCCGAGGAGGTTCGGGATCAGTTCGAGACCGTGCAGGCGGCCGTCGAGGAGGGGGCGACGGCGCAGGCCGCCACACAGATCGCCTTCCTCCGCAACGTCCTGCTGCGCGTGCCGCAGTTCCGCCAGGATCTCGCGGCCGTGCAGACGCCCGCCGATCAGGTGGGCGAGCTGATCCAGCGGTTCCTCTTCCTACCCTCGCCGCAGCCCGCGCCCGCCGCCGCCGACGACAGCCTCGGGTTCATCGTGGAGCCGCTGCCCGCCGAGGATGGCGCCTGGGCGATGGGCCGCATCGTGACGGTGGCCGAGGAGGGGCCGCCCGTGGTGCTGCTCGCCAACGCGACGACCGTGCAGCTCGTCGGCGGGCCGGCATTGCCGTACCCGGGCGACCAGGCCACCGCTCCCGGCCTGGCGAACGTCGAGGAGCTCGATTACGATTACGACTTCCAGATGGACCTCGCCTTCGCCGGGCCTGCGGGCCTCCGGCTCTATCGCAACGAGGGCGATTTCCAGTTCACCGAGGTCACCGCCTCCCTCGGCCTGCCCGCGTCGGTCACCCAGGCCGCCTACACAAGCGTCTGGGCCATCGACCTCGACAGCGAGGGCGACCTCGACCTCGTCCTCGGCACCCCCGCAGGGCCGCCGCGGGTGCTCCGCAACCAGGGCGACGGCACGTTCGAGCCCATCGACCGCTTCGGCGATGCCGGCCGCCTGGTCGACCTCGGTTGGGCCGACCTCGACGGCGACGGGGACCCCGACGCGGCGCTGCTCACCGACGACGGCACCGTGCGCGTCTACGTCAACGAGCGGGCCGGCGCCTTCCGGCCTGCGGCGCCCGCCGCCCAGACGGGTGTCGGCGCCCTCGCCGTGGCGGACGTCAATGCCGACGCGACGGTCGACCTCGTGCTCTTCCGCGACGACGGCGCCGTCGTGCGTCTCTCCGGAACGCCGGACGGGAACGCCTGGGACCAGCAGGAGCTGGCCCGCTGGGACGGCCTCCGGGACGCGCCCGCCCGCCTCTTCGTGCAGGACCTCGACAACAACGGCGCCCTCGATCTGCTGGCCTCCACCGACGCCGCCGCACGCGTCTGGCTCGGCACTGCCGACGGGTTCATACCACCGCGCGACGCGCCCATCGACGTGCCCGTCTACGCCGTGGTCGACCTCACGGGCGAAGGGCGGCTCGACCTGCTCGCCATCGGCGGCGACGGGCGGCCGCAGCGGCTCGTGAGCGTCGGGACCAAAGCCTACAACTGGTACCGGCTGCGCGTGCAGGC
>JAWWAN010000038.1:0-13142 GCA_033721675.1 Rhodothermales bacterium
CCTCACGCCGGCGCAGCGGGCCGTACATCTGGTGGGCGACGAAGAGTTCAACCGCACGTTCGGCCCGGAGGACGGCCTCGGCCCGCTCTTCGTGGCGCCGTCGTGCGGTACGTGCCACCCCGGCGACGGCAAAGGCCATCCGGTCTTCAACCTCGCCCGCTTTGGGCGCATGGGGGCAGACGGCTTCGACCCGATGCCGGCGCACGGGGGGCCGCAGCTCCAGCACCGCGCCGTCCCCGGCTATGCGCCCGAGCAGATCCCCGACGGGGCCACCGGCGTCGCCCGCTTCACCGCGCCCGCCGTCACCGGCCTCGGCTTCCTCGAAGCCGTAGACGACGCCACGCTCCTCGCCCTCGCCGACCCCGACGACCGCGACGGCGACGGCATCTCGGGCCGCGTGCAGCGCATCGACTCGACCGACTTCATCGCCGAGATCGTCTCGCTCGAAGCGCTCCTGGCCGGCGACGCCAGCGGGCGCACCCGCTTCCTGCCCGTCGAGGGGAAGTTCATCGGGCGGTTCGGGAAGAAGGGGCTCGCCATCAACCTGCTGCACCAGACCGTCCAGGCCTACATCCAGGACATGGGGCTGACGACGGACCTCGTCCCGCAGGATCTGTTCAACGCGCAGGTAGGCAACTTCGCTACGGATCCGGTGCCGGACCCCGAGGTCGGCTCGGGCATCGTCGAGGCCGTCGTCTTCTACCTGAAGACGCTCCGTGCGCCGGAGCGCCGCAACGTGGACGACCCCGCCGTGCAGGCCGGCGAGCGGCTCTTCGAGGCGATCCGGTGCGCCGCCTGCCATGTGCCCACCCTCCAGACCGGCGCCTCCGAGATCGCCGCGCTGGACCGGGTGACGTTCCATCCCTACACCGATCTCCTGCTGCACGACATGGGGCCCGAGCTGGACGACGGCTACACCGAAGGCATCGCCCTGACGTCCGAGTGGCGCACGCCGCCGCTGTGGGGGCTGGGGCTGGTGGAGACGTTCCAGGGCGGCGAGGCCTTCTATCTGCACGACGGCCGCGCCCGCTCGCTGCGCGAGGCGATCCGCCTGCACGGCGGCGAGGGAGCCGCCAGCCGCGCCGCCTTCGAGGCGCTCTCCGCCGAGGAGCAGGAGCAGCTCCTCGCCTTCCTGCGCTCGCTCTGAGGCCCGATGGACCGCCGCGACTTTCTTCTGCGCAGCCTCGCCGCCGGGGCGTTGTGCGGCGCCCTCGCCGGGTGCGGCGGGGCGCGCTACGTCACCGCCGAGCGCCTGGGGAGCCGCCTCGTGGTGCGCAAGGCCGCCTTCGGGGAGCGCGACTTCGTGCTGCTGGAGAACCCGCAGCTGCCGCGCGCCATCTTCGTGCACCGGGTGGGGCCGGACGCCTACACGGCGCTGCTGACGCGCTGCACCCATCGCGGCTGCCAGGCCGAGCCCGCGGGCGACCGCCTCGCGTGCCCCTGCCACGGCAGCGAGTATGCCTTCGACGGCTCCGTGCTCCAGGGGCCGGCCGAGCGCGCGCTCTACCGCTACCGCATCACCACCGACGCCGAGCACGTCTACATCGAACTGCCCGACCCCGCCACGTTGTGAAGCTGCCACATTCGAAAAAAAACATCCCGGGCGGAGCGTCGAAGAACCGCCGAGAGGCTGCTGCCATGAAACACCCCCTCATCGCACTTCTGCTGCTGCTCGCGGCGGCCGGGGCGCAGGCGCAGGACACCGACACCACGCACGCCGCCGTGCAGGACGCCATCTACGAGCGCCCGTTCATCGGCGGCCTCGGGGGGACCTCGGTGGGCGGCTATCTGGAGGGCAACACGAACTACTTCGTCGAGGACGGCATCACGGACGGCTTCTCGATGGAGCTGCGCCGCTTCAACATCTTTCTGTTCTCGGCGCTGCACCCGCGCATCCGGTTCATCTCGGAGCTGGAGTTCGAGCACGGCACCGAGGAGATCGCCCTCGAAACCGCCCTCCTCGACGTGCAGGTCCACCCGATGCTCGTCGTGCGCGGCGGGATCCTGCTGCCGCCCATCGGCGCCTTCAACCAGAACCACGACAGCCCGCTGTGGGAGTTCGTCGACCGGCCCCTGGTCTCCACCGAGATCATCCCGGCCACGCTCTCCGAGATCGGCTTCGGCGTCAACGGCAAGGTCTTCCGCGCGCCCTACCTCGTCACCTACGACCTCTACCTGACGAATGGGCTGGGTGACGGCGTGATCCAGAACGCGGAGGGGCGGACCTACCTGCCCGGCGGCAAGCGCGAGGAGCAGTTCGGCGAGGACAACAACGGCTCGCCCGCCGTCTCGGGCCGCCTCGCCGCCCGCCACACGCGCGCCGGGGAGGTCGGGGTGTCTTTCTACACGGCGCTCTACAACACCTTCACCGCCGAGGGCGAGCGCATCGACGCGAAGCGCCGGGCGACGCTCCTGGCCGTGGATTACGCTGCCGATCTGCCGCGCGGCATCGCCGTCACGGGGGAGGCCGCCCTCGCCCGCATCGACGTGCCGGAAGGGCTCGCCGAGGTCTTCGGAGACCGGCAGTGGGGCGCGTTCGTGGACGTGGTGGTGCCCATCTGGCGGCCGCGCGCCCCGCTTTTCGCGGAGGCCGTGCTCAACGCCGTCCTCCGCCTCGAAGGCATCGACTACAACGTGGGCACCTTCAGCGCCACGGGCCAGCGCATCCGCGACGAGCGGTATTCCGCCGTGGTGGGCGTGAGCTTCCGGCCCGTGCCCGGCACCGTCTTCCGGGCGGGCTACCGGCGGCACTGGCGGCACGACCTCGTCGGCAACCCGGCGGCGCGGGGGGCCGGCATCCAGGTGGGCCTCGCCAGTTATTTCTAGGCGATGGAGCGGGGGGAACGCGCCGCGTGCGGGGGGTGCTGTTCCGGGGCGGCGAGATCCCTCGGCTCCGCTCGGGATGGCAGAAGAGGAGGGATAACAGGAGGGGGGCGAGGCACCTTCGATGTTTGGGGTGCGCAATCCGTATCTTGCCGGCGCGATGCTTCCCCTCACGCCAGCCGGTAGCTCCTATGAACCGTCGTGATTTCCTTCATACGTCTGCACAGGCCGCCGCCGTCGGGATGGGCACCTCGGCCGGAATGCTCGGCATGGCCCGCCCCGAGCAGACCCCCGCGAAGACGCGCGCCAACCGGATCGGCGTCTCCACCTACTCGTTCTGGCGGTTCAACGGGCCGAAGGAAGAGACCCCCATCGAGCACTGCATCGACGAGGCGGCGCGGATGGGCTTCGACGGCGTCGAGATCCTGCACGTCCAGATGACGTCTGAGGACGACGCCTATCTGCAGGGGCTCAAGCGGCGGGCCTTCGTCAACGGGCTCGACCTCATGGGCTTCTCCACCCACCAGGGCTTCGTCTCGCCGGATCCCGAGGAACGGAAGCATAACGTCGAGAAGACGATCCACCAGATCGAGCTCGCCTACCGGATGGGCATCCCGACGATGCGCATCAACACGGGCCGCTGGGGCACGAGCGAATCCTTCGACGCGCTCATGGCGAACCGGGGCATCGAGCCGCCGCTGGAGGGCTATACGGACGAGGACGGCTTCGAGTGGGTCATCGCCGCCATCGAGCAGTGTCTGCCGAAGGCCGAGCAGTGCGGCGTGGTGCTCGGCCTGGAGAACCACTGGGGTCTGGGCCGTACGCCCGAAGGCGTCCTCCGCATCGTCGAGGCGCTGGACTCGCCGTGGCTCCGCGTCACGCTGGACACCGGCAACTTCCTCGAAGACCCGTACGACAAGCTGGCCCTCCTGGCGCCGCACACCGTACTCGTGCAGGCGAAGACCTACTACGGCGGCGGCACGTGGTACACGCTCGATCTCGATTATCCACGCATCGCCGGCATCCTGCGCGAGGCCGATTTCCCGGGCTACGTCTCGCTGGAGTTCGAGGGGACCGCGCCGGCGGAGACGGCCATCCCGCAGAGCCTGGCGCTGCTGCGCGACGCCTTCGGGGCGGCCTGACGCCGGCTACTCGGCCGTCTTCCAGTGGCGGCCGGCGAAGTCCACGGCCTCGACGTGGCCGGTGGCGATGTGGTCCATGATCTGCGCCGCGTGGAAGCGGCCGTTCTCGATGAACCAGCGGCCCGTGCGAAGGCCGCCGCAGACCGTCCCGGCCAGGTAGAGGCCCGCCCGGTTCGTCTCGAACGTCTCGGGGTGGTGCACGGGCGTGCGTGCGTCGTCGTCCTGCGTAGCGATGCCGAGGGCGCCGAGGAAGGCGTAGTCGGGCCGGTAGCCGGTCATCGCCAGGACCCAGTCGTTCGGCAGCTCGGTGCGGCCCTCCGGAGATTCCAGCACGAGGTGGTCCGGCTCGATGGCTACCACGCGGGTGTCGAACAGGGCCGCGATGCTGCCCTCCCGGATCCGGTTCTCCAGATCGGGCCGGATCCAGTACTTGATGCGGTCTGAGAGGGCGGGGCCGCGATGGATGAGGGTCACCTCGGCGCCGTTGCGATAGCAGTCCAGCGCGGCCTTCGCCGCCGAGTTCTTGGCTCCGATCACGGCCACGCGCTGCCCGGCGTAGGGGTACGGCTCCTTGTAGTAGTGCGTCACCTTCGGGAGGTCCTCGCCGGGCACGCCCAGGCGGTTGGGGACGTCGAAGAACCCGACGGCGGCCACCACCTTCCGAGCCTCGTACGGGCCTTTCTCCGTGACGACCGTGAAGGCGCCGTCCTCGCCCTCTACCCGCAACACGCGTTCGTAGAGGCGCAGGGCCAGCCCCTCCGCCTCGGCCACGCGCCGGTAGTAGTCGATGGCTTCCTCGCGGATCGGCTTGTAGCGCACCGTGGCCAGCGGGTGCCCGCCGATCTCCAGCAGCTCGGGCGTCGAGAAGAACTCCAGGTTGACCGGGTAGCCGAGGAACGAGTTGACCAGCCCGCCTTTCTCGATCACGAGCGCGCCGAGCCCGCGCCGCCCGGCCTCGATGGCGCACGCCAGCCCGACCGGCCCGGCCCCGATGATGATGACGTCGTGCATGGTCTCCCTCCAGGTGTGCGCGGCGATACGAACCCGCCCCTGCAAGAGCCGGTTTCTCGAATTTCGACGGAAGAGGGACGGCAAGGGGGGATGGGCCTGCCCGTCCTGTAAAGAACCGGAGACGGCGGCGAACCGGCGGGGGCAGGGCGTGGTAACGGAAACAGTTGTTCAAACAACTACCTGAAGCACGCCGACCCGATCACCACCCGCTGCATAGACTCATGAAGCTCCTCGAACCCTACCGGATGGGCTCGCTCGACCTGCCCAACCGCATCGTGATGGCCCCGATGACGCGCAACCGTTCCGGCGAGACGACCCCCGGTGCGCTCCAGGCCGAGTACTACCGGCAGCGCGCCTCCGCCGGGTTCATCCTCACCGCCGCCTCGCAGGTGGCCGGGCGGGGGCAGGGCTATCCGCACACGCCCGGCATCCACACGGACGCCCAGATCGAGGGCTGGCAGACCGTCACGCGGGCCGTGCACGCGGCGGGCGGGCGCATCTTTCTGCAGCTCTGGCACGTCGGGCGCATCTCGCATCCGTCGTTCCATGACGGCCGCCTGCCCGTCGCGCCGTCCGCTATCGCCGCTGATGGGGAGGGGTTCACCGCCGACGGACGGCAGGTGCCCTTCGTCACGCCCCGCGCGCTGGAGACCGGCGAGGTGGCGCGCGTCGTCGCGCAGTTCCGCGACGGCGCCGAGAACGCCCGCGCGGCCGGCTTCGACGGCGTCGAGATCCACGGGGCAAACGGGTACCTGATCGACCAGTTCTTGCAGACCGGCACGAACCGGCGCACGGACCGGTACGGAGGCTCCGTCGAGAACCGGATGCGGTTCCTGCTGGAGGTCACCGAGGCGGTGGCCGGCGTCTGGGGTGCGGACCGCGTGGGCGTCCGCCTCTCGCCCGGCGGCACGTTCAACGACATGCACGACGACGACCCGGCGGAGACGTTCTCGAAGGCCGCACGCCGCCTCGGCGAGTACGGGCTGGCCTACCTCCACGGCATCGAGACGGAGTTGCCCGGCGGCGGGAAGGCGTCTGCGCTGCTGCGGGAGGCGTACGACGGCACGCTCATCATGGCCGGCGGCTTCGACCGGGAGTCCGGCGAGGAGGCGCTCCGCGAGGGTCGCGCCGACCTCATCGCGTATGCCCGCTATTTCCTCGCCAACCCCGACCTTCCCACCCGCTTCGCCCTCGGCGCACCGCTCAACGACTGGGACCAGAGCACGTTCTACGGCGGGGATGCGGAGGGCTACATCGACTATCCGGCCCTGGAGGAAGGCTGGGCCGAAGCCGCGTGAGCGACCGGGGGATGAAGGTATGGAGGGAGGAGGTTGGGGAGGTGCGGCCGTGAGAGCGAGACCGTATTTTCTCAACCCCCATACCTCCTTCCCATCCTTCTCACCGTCGATCCCGGAAGAAGGCTTGCAGCAGCGCGGCGGCGCGGTCTGCCTCCACACCCGAGACGACCTCCATCTGGTGATTCAGGCGAGGATCCTGCACGAGGTTGTAGAGCGTCGAGGCGCTGCCGGCCTTCTCGTCGAAGGCGCCGAAGACGAGGCGGGCCAGACGAGCCCAGACGAGGGCGCCCGCGCACATCGGGCAGGGTTCGAGCGTCACGTAGAGCGTGCAGCCCTCCAGAAACTTGCTGCCCAGCGTCTCGCACGCGGCCGTCACGGCGATCATCTCGGCATGCGCCGTCGGGTCCGAGAGCTGTTCCACCTGGTTGTGGCCGCGCCCCACGATCTGCTCGCCGCGCACCACGACGGCGCCCACCGGTACTTCGCCCAGCTCATAGGCGCGCTCGGCCAGGCGCAGCGCCGTCTTCATCCAGCGGCGGTCCGGTTCGAGAAGGGAGGCGAGGCTCATCCGGAGGGGCGGCAGGGGCAACAAAAAACCCCGCTCGGGGGGAGCGGGGCGGCGAGGCGGCAGCAGGCGGCGTCAGCGCTTGCCGCGCACGATGCTGACGAAGCGCAACACGATGGCCGCCACCAGCAGCACCAGCAGAATGGGCAACGCGACCTTGAGCAACGCCCCGAGCAGACCCAGAATGGCGTTGAGCAGCATGATCGCCACGATCAGCACGATCGCGATCACGATCCATTGCAAGATCTGCTGAATGTCCATGAACGGGTGGGCTCAGTTCATCGTGCCGGTCTCGAACAACTCGGCAGCGGTAAAGGCAGTTCCGTCCGGGGCGAAACCACCCACGAGGAGTATTCGCTGCGCCGATAGATTGGTTGCAGCGTGCCCGAATCTTTTTATGGACCGCTCGGGCTGCGGAAGGCGAAAGAAACGGCGCGCGACGGGGCTGTAGAACTCGGTGCGGGCCAGCGCCGACGTCGGCGTTCCCTGGTATCCTCCGAAGAAGCCGAGCAGATCCGCCACGGGCACCGCCGCGTGGCGGATGCGCGGCGAGGGCAGGGCCGGCGCCCCGCGAAAGAACAGCTCCGGCGGGCGCGAATAGTCGACGACGTAACCGACGCTGTCTACCACGCCGGCGTCGAAGAACGTCCCCTCGACGAGGTATTGCCCCTGGAGGTCCGGGCCGAAGAAGGCGAGCGAGGAGAGGGTATGGCCCCAGAGCGCGGCCGGCAGGAAGGGCGCCGAGCGCAAGCTGTTGAGCGCCACGAGGGAATCCGGGAAGACCTGGAAGGTGCGGAGGTCGTCACGGGTGCCGAGGCGCGGCGTGGGCTCGTAGCGGATGTCGCCGCGCCCGCCGAAGAGGTCGAGCAGGAGGGCGTCTCCGGCGGTGCGCAGCAGCGCCGTGTGGTAGGCCCGCCGGATGGGCTGCCCGACGACCGGGAGCACCTCGAACCGCTGCGTCGCCGGGTCGAAGACCTCGACGGTCTCGACGAGGTCGCGCACCGCCGCCAGGTCCTCGGTGCTGCTGCCGCCGACGAAGAGCACCCGTCCGTCTGGTAGGGGCGTGGCGGTGTGGCCGGTGCGCGCGGCCAGCATCGGCGCCGGGATCATGGAGAAGGCCCGCCCGCCCGGCGGGAGGATGAAGGCGTCGCGCCGCGCCTCGGCGCGCACGTCCGGCGCGCCGCCGGCGGCGAGGAGGGTGCCGTCCGGGAGGAAGGTGAGCGTGTGGCCGCCGCGCGGCTCGGGCAGCGACGGCCCGGTGGGAGCGAACCGGAAGGGGAGGTAGACGGCCCACGTGGTGTCCATCGCCACGGTGCCGCCGGTGTCGTGCGTGGTGAGCACGAGGCGGTTGAGGCCGCGCAGGAGGGCCACCTCGGCCATCCAGCGGTTCTCCGTCCCGGCGAAGGCCATTGGCGTGCCGTTGACTTCCACACGGTCGATGGTGCGGAACGAGGAGGCTTCCACTTCCAGCACGATCGTGTCTTCGGTCTGCACCTCCGAGAGATCCGGCGCGACGACGCGGGCATCCGGCCGGGCCACGTCCACGAACGGCCGCTCACACGCGCCCAGCGCGATGGCGAGCCCCGGAACGACGACCAGCAGCAACAGACGGCGCATCGGTACGAAGAAAGGCTGGCAACGATCGGAAAGGGATGCCTTCTACCCGGCGTTGCCCGCGCGGTTGCGCATGGCCGCCGCACCAGGGATAGCTGCTATGGATAGCTGACGCGTTCGAGGACGAGGCCGTGCGGCGGCGCAGCCGGCCCGGCGGCGCGGCGATCTTCGGTGGCGAGCACACGGGCGAGGTCGTCCTCGGGGCGCTTGCCGCGCCCTACCTCCAGGAGGGTACCCACGATGGCGCGCACCATCCCGTGCAGGAAGCGATCCGCCTCGATCTCGAAGCGCCAGTCGCCCTCGCGCGGCTCGGCGATCCACCGGGCGTGCACCACCGTGCAGACCCGGTTCTCCGTCTCTGATCGCGTCTTGCAGAAGGCCCCGAAGTGGTGCGTGCCGAGGAGCATCTCGGCCGCGCGATTCATCCGCTCGAAGTCGGGCGCGGGGCGGAGGTAGAGGCGCCAGGCGCGGTCGAGCGCGCGCGGGGCGGTGCTGGCGTAGTAATGGTACCGGCGGCGGCAGGCGTCGTAGCGGGCGTGGAAGTCCTCCGCGGCGGCGTCGGCGGCGAGGACGGCGATGCCCGGCGGCAGCAGGCCGTTGAGCGAGCGCCGCAGGCGGAAGAGGTCGGGCGGAGACTCCGTCCGGAAGTGGGCCACCTGGCCGCGGGCGTGGACCCCGGCGTCGGTCCGGCCCGAGCCTACCACGGGGGTCGGCGCGCGCAGCGCCACGGCCAGCGCCTCCTCGACGGCCTGCTGCACGGTCGGCTGTCCGTCCTGGATCTGCCATCCGTGGAAGTCCGTGCCGTCGTACTCGAGCAGCAGGCGATAGGTGGGCACGGCCCGTTGCGTTTGGTGTGCGCGGGAGGGAGTTTAGGGCGATGCCGATCCACGACCGACGACCGCAGCAGGGTGGCCCTTCCAACGCGCATTTACCTGACCGGGTTTATGGGGAGTGGCAAGAGCACGCTCGGCCCCATCGTCGCCAACGTGATCGGCTACGACTTCGTCGATCTCGACGCCGCCATCGCGCGGGCGGCGGGGCGCTCGGTGCAGCGGATCTTCGCGGAGGAGGGGGAGGCGGCGTTCCGAGCCCGGGAGGCGGAGGCGCTGCGCGCCACGGGCGGGCGCGAGCGCCTGGTGGTGGCCGTCGGGGGGGGGGCGCTGACGTTCGAGGAGAACCTGCAGTGGGCCCTGGCCCATGGCACCGTCGTCTACCTGCGCGTGCCGCCGGAACGGCTGACGGGACGCCTCTTCTACGGCCGCAGCATCCGCCCGTTGCTGCGCGACTCGGAGGGCCGCCGCCTTTCGCCGGAGTCGCTCGACGCGAAGGTGCGCGAGCTGCTGGCCCGCCGGGAGCCGTTCTACCGCCGCGCCCACCTCACCATCGAGATGGGAGACCGCCGCGTGGGGCACGCCGTGGACGAGGTCGTGCGTGCGTTGCGGCGGTATGCACGCACGGCGGGGCGCGGTACTGGTAAGGCGAAGGGATGAGCAGCAGGGCGGGCTACCGGCCTCCGGTGCGCTCCAGGCGGAACGAGCGGCGGTGATACGGGGTCGGGCCGTGCGCGGCGAGGGCGTCGTAGTGCGCGGCCGTCGGGTAGCCGGCATTGCGATCCCATCCGTACGCAGGGAACTCGGCGTGGAGATCGCGCATCAGCCGGTCGCGCGTGACTTTGGCGACGATGCTGGCCGCGGCGATGCTGTGGCTCCGCGCGTCGCCCTTGACGACGGTTTCGTAGGGCCACGGCGAGTCTGGGAAGCAGCGGTTGCCGTCGATCAGCAAGAACTCCGGGGGGGGAGTGCACGCGGCGGCGGCGCGGCGCATCGCCTCCATCGCCGCCCAGAGAATGTTCAACCGGTCGATGGTCTGCGGGGAGCAGAGGCCCACCTCCACGGCCATCGCCTGCGCGCGGATCTCCGGGAGCAGCGCCTCGCGCTGCGCCGCCGAGAGCCGCTTGCTGTCCGCCACGCCGTCCACCACTACGTCTTCGGGAAACACGACGGCGGCGGCCACCACCGGCCCGGCCAGGCAACCACGCCCGGCTTCGTCGAGGCCCGCCACGCGGCGGTAGCCGCGGTGCCACAGCGCGCGCTCGAGGTCGAGGGGAGTGGACGGCATACGGGGAGCTTTCTGCGCGGGAAGGGGCTTCAATATCGGTGCGTGTGGGCCGGGGTTCCAGCAGCACGGGGGCGGGCCACCGGGCGTGCATCCCCGCGCGGCGTCGCTCCGTACGCGGCAGGGGGAAGAACAGGAGGGTATGGACGATGGACGATTCGCTGCTGCAACGCTTTCGAGAGGGGCTGGAGCGGCATCGCGCCGCCCTGGTGACGTGGCTGGGCAACGGAGGCGCCCACCCCGAGGCGCCTCCCGAGGAGCGGGTCCCCGTCCTCGCGGAGATCGACGCGGCGCTGTGCTGCATCGACGCCGGGGCCTTTGGGCAATGCACCGCCTGTACGGGCGAGGTGGAGCCGGAACGGCTGGCGCTCGATTTCACGACCTCCGTCTGCCTCGATCACTATACCGAGGCGGAGAAGCGCGCGCTGGAGCGGGACCTGGAGCTCGCCGCCGGCGTGCAGCGTCACCTCTTTCCGTGTTGCGTGCCGGCGCTGCCGGGCTTCGACGTGGCGGCCCACGCGAAGCCGGCCCACATCGTCGGGGGGGATTACTACGACTTCTATCCCTCGCTCGACTGCCACCAGGGCTTTGCCATCGCCGACGTCATGGGGAAGGGGCTGCCGGCGAGCATGCTGATGGCCAACCTGCAGGCCTCGCTCCGCATCCTCGGGCCGGACTACCGCGAGCCGCACGCGCTGGCGGAGCGCCTCAACGGGCTGTTCCGCTACAACCTCAAGCTCATCCGCTTCATCTCGCTCTGCCTCGTCACGCTCGATGCCGAGGCCGGCCGCCTGCGGTACTGCAACGCCGGCCACAACCCGCCCCTCCGCTGGAACGCGGCCTCCCACACGGCCGAGTGGCTCGGCCCGACGGGGCCGGCACTCGGCCTCGTGCCGGAGCCGGCATACACCTCGCGCTCGGTGCCCTTCGAGCCGGGCGACGTGGTCGTGCTCTACACGGACGGCCTCGTCGAGGCGCGCAACCCGGCCGGCGGCGAGTTCGGGGCCGAGCGGGTGGCGGCCTACGTGGAGCAGCACGCCGGGGACCCGGCCGAGGCGCTGCGGGCCGGGCTCTGGGCCTACGCCCGGGCCTTCTCCGGCGGGCACCTCGGCGACGACGTCGCGGCGATGGTGATCCGGCGGATGCCGGAGGGCGTGTGAGGCGTGGTCAGCCCTCGTCGTACTGGTCCGGAAGGTCGTTCTCGTAGAGGACGACGTCGCCGGGGCGGAGGTAGCCGCGCAGGAAGTCCTGGGCGTCGAAGAGCGAGTTGAAGACCTTCGTCTGCTCGTCGGGGAAGCCGCCGGAGCGCAGGCCCTCGCGGATGGGCGCGGTCTGCCGCTCGCCGATGAGCACGGCGAGGTCGGCATGGCGCGCGATGTGCTCCCCGAAGGTGCGGTTCTCCTCGGCCTGCCGCGCCCCCAGCTCCACCATGCCCGGCGTGACGATCACGCGCCGCCCGGTCTCGAACTGCCCGAGAATCTCGACCGCGTTGCGCGCGCCGACGGGGTTCGAGTTGAACGCATCGTCGATGATCGTCACCGGCCCCTCCTGCCGTAGCGCGAGGCGGTGCTCGACGGGCTCGATGCGGGCCACGGCGTGCGCGATCTGGCGGAGGCGCAGCCCCATCTCGCGCCCGACGGCCACACCCAGCAGGATGTTGAGCACGTTGTGGCGCCCGAGCAGCTTCGTCTGGAATCTGGCCTCCTCGCCGGTATCGTCGCGGACGGTGAAGGTGGCGCCCTCCGGGCCGTAGCGGAGGTCGCGCGCCGTGATGTCGGCGCCGTCGCGGCCTTCGGTCGAGACCCGCCAGATACGGCCGGGCGCGCGCGCTTCCATCGCCGCCACGTGCTCGTTGTCGATGTTGAGCACGGCCGGGCCGCCGGGTCTCATGTATTCGAGCAGATCCCCCTTCTCGCGGGCGATGTTCTCGATGGAGCCCATCGTCTCGAGGTGGGCAGGCCCGACGGAGGTGACCACGGCGAGGCCGGGCGGGGCGAGCGCGCACAGCTCCTGGATGTCGCCCCGGTAGCGCATCCCGAACTCGAGCACGAGCACCTGATGCTCCGGCTTCAGCTTGTTGTTGACCACGAGGCAGAGCCCCATCGGGGTGTTGTAGCTGCCCGGCGTGGCGAGCACGCTGAAGCGCTGCCGCAGAATCTCGGCGATGATGAACTTGGTGCTCGTCTTGCCATACGAGCCCGTGATCCCGATTACCGTCAGGTCGGTCCGATCCTGGAGGGTCTGCCGCGCCTGCCGCTTGAAGCCGCGCCGGAAGTGGGCCTCCAGCGGCTCCGTCAGGAACGCGGCCAGGAGCACCCACAGCGGGCCGCCGGCGTCGGCCACGAAGAACCCGGCGAGGTAGGGAAAGAACCCCTCCAGCCCGTCCTGCCGCAGCCCGATCCACGCGCCCAGCGCCACCGGCACGAGTGCCAGCGCGGCGGCCGTGGCCAGCAGGCGCTTCAGGCGGTTCGTGTAGGCCAGCGGCTTCTTGGCCCGCTCGCTGCGGTAGAGGCGAGACGAGGCGAACGCCACGGCCCACAGCGGCAGCACCACCACCGACGTCCAGAAGGGCGC
>JAWWAN010000039.1:0-13055 GCA_033721675.1 Rhodothermales bacterium
CCATCCGCGCCGAGGAGGAGAGCTTCCTGGAGACGCTGGGCCTGGGCATCGCGTTCTTCGAGCGGCTCGTGCCCTACGTGAAACGCCTCGCCGCCCACGCCGAGAACCCGGACGACGGCGAGACCGCCGCCGTGCTGGAGGACCTCCAGCAGAACACCCAGGCGCTCGACCTGCTGGAGAAGGCCTTCGTCGACGCCGGCGAGCGCGAGGCGATGCTCGGCGCCTTCACAGCCGCCGCCGCCCGCCGGCAGGTGCCGGGCGACGTCGCCTTCCTCCTCCACGACACCTACGGCTTCCCCATCGACCTGACGCAGCTCATGGCGCGGGAGGAGGGCCTGGGCGTAGACATGGCGCGGTACGCCGAGCTGATGGACCGCCAGAAGGAGCGCGCGCGTGCCGCCGGCGCCTTCAAGATCGACCATGCTGCCGGGGCGGACTGGCGCGAGGTCGGCGGCGGGGAGGACTCCGCGTTCGTCGGCTACGAGCAGACGGAGGTGGACGGCGCCGCCGTGCGCGCCGTCCGCACGCTCGACCTCGACGACGACCGGCAGCGCCACGAGATCGTGCTCGACCAGACGCCGTTCTACGCCGAGAGCGGCGGCCAGATCGGCGATGCCGGCATCCTGCGCGTCGGCGACGACGAGATCCGCGTGCTCGACGTCCAGAAGGAGCACGGGCGCATCGTGCACGTCGTGGATCGCCTGCCGGATGCGCTCGACGCGCCGGTCCGCGCCGTGGTGGACGCCGGGCGGCGGCAGCGGATCATGAAGCACCACACGGCCACGCACCTTCTCCACGCCGCCCTCCGCGAGCGGCTCGGCACGCACGTCCAGCAGAAGGGCTCGCTCGTCGCGCCGGACCGCCTGCGGTTCGACTTCAGCCACTTCGAGGGCGTCGGGGCCGACGACCTCCGGCAGCTGGAGCAGCGCGTCAACGAGGTCATCCAGCGCAACGTCGCCCGCCAGGAGGACCGCGACGTACCCATGGAGGACGCCCTGGCGCGCGGCGCCATGGCCCTCTTCGGCGAGAAGTACGGCGACCGCGTCCGCGTCATCACGTTCGACCCCGACTACTCGGTCGAGCTGTGCGGCGGAACCCATGTGGCGGCGACGGGCGAGATCGGCGTCTTCCGGTTTCTCTCCGAGGGATCCGTGGCGGCCGGTGTGCGGCGCGTGGAGGCCGTGGCCGGGCACGACGCGCTTCGGCATATCGACCAGGCGATGGAGGAGCTGGCGCAGGCGAAGGGCCAGTTCAAGGCCCTCGGCCGCCCCGTCCACGAAGCCATCGCCGAGCTGATGGAGGAACGCCGGCTGCTGGAAAAGAACCTGGAGGGGCTGCGGCAACAGCAGCTCGAAGGCCGCCTCGAAACGTTCCTGCGCGACGCCGCCCGCATCGACGGCGCTCGTCTGGTCACGGGGCGTGTGGAGGGCGCCTCGATGGATGCCCTCCGGACGCTCGGACAGACCCTGCGCGACCGCGCCGGCGACGGCGCCGTGGGCGTGCTCGGCACGGTAGACCCGGAGGGCGGCAAGGTCTACCTCGTCGCGACCGTCGCCGACGACCTCGTGCAGCGGGGCGTACAGGCGGGCCGCCTCGTTGGGGCGCTCGCCAAGCGCGTGGGCGGGGGGGGCGGCGGACGCCCCCAGCTGGCTACGGCCGGCGGCCGCCAGCCGGAAAACCTGGACGACGCCCTCGCCGCCGCCGACGCCGTCCTCCGCGAGATGCTGGGCGACGGCGGATGAGCCCCCACCGCCCGGCCCAGGTTTCACGGATCCGTTGCTTGCGGAAGAACAGGGCACGGGCTAGTTTGAACCCGCCTCGCGCGCGCTCGCCGTTTCTGACCGTTCCGTGCCTGCTTCCGTCTACGATCTGTTGCTCGACGCCCGCCGCACGCACGGCGCCGGCTTCGTCGTCCTGCTCGACCCGGACAAGGTCCCCGAGGCCGCGCTCGGGACGTTCGCGGCGCAGGTGCACCGGGCCGGCGTCGATGCGCTCTTCGTCGGCGGGAGCCTCCTCCACACCGCTTCGCTCGGCGGCTACCTGCGGGCGCTGCGCAGCGTCACGGCGCTCCCGCTGATCGGCTTCCCCGGCTCTCTCGGGCAGCTCTCTGGCGAGCTCGACGCCGTCCTCTTCCTCTCCGTCGTCAGCGGCCGCAACCCGGAGTACCTGATCGGGCAGCACGTCCATGCCGCGCCCATCGTCCGGCGCCTCGGCATCGAGCCCATCGCCACCGGCTACATGCTCGTCGAGTCGGGCCGGGCGACGACGGCGCAGTACATGAGCCACTCGATGCCGCTGCCGCGCCACAAGCCCGACGTGGCGGCGGCCACGGCCCTGGCTGCCGAGATGCTGGGGATGCGCCTGCTCTACGCCGACGGCGGCTCCGGCGCCGACGCCGCCGTGCCCGAGGAGATGGTCGCCGCGATAGCCGAGGTGTGCACCGTGCCCCTGACGGTAGGCGGGGGTCTGCGCACGCCCGAGGCCGTGGCGCGCGCCGTCCGCGCCGGCGCGGGCCTCGTCGTCGTCGGCACGGCCTTCGAGCAGCGCCCGGATGGTGCGTTCCTGGCCGATCTCGTGGCCGCCGCACACGGCACGCCGGCGCCCTCCCGCTGAGGCTCGCCGGCCCGCACCTCACTTTTTTCCCGATGATGCGGCCTCCGTCTTGAAGCAATGGCGGGCGGCATCTATACTGGAGTATACGCGTCGATCGGCCTCTCCTTCGGGACGTGCGCTCCTGACGACGGCGCGGCCTTCCGCCCTCTCGCCGCATCTCTGTCTCTCGCCGGTGGCCCCGTGAGTGGCTGCCGGTGTTATTCTCGTACCCGCAGACCGTCCGCAAGAGTACACACGGCACCGTTTCACGGGCCTGCGGGGACTGTTCGCGCACCGAGCCGGCCGGCCACCTTCGGGGCCGCCCCGGGACGCCCGGGCGCTGCCCCGGCGGCGCATTGAAGAACCCGACCCGACCTCGGGTAGACACCCCCCCAGGTCGATACTACCGTCAGCATGTCCACACCCCCAGGGGATCTGCGGGTCTGGTATGAGACTGCAGGAAGTGCAGCCGGCATAGACGTCCAGGCCATCGCTCAGGCGCTCACCGCGCGGGGGCTCCGGCTGGAGCCGGCCGCCGGGGGTACGCCTGCGGAGGCGGAACTCGGGATGGTGCTCTTCGCAGAGGCCGGTGAGCATGCCTGCGCCGCCGTGCGCGCCGCGCGGCAGGCCGGCACCGAGCGGGTGCTGGCCGTCGCTGCCACGGCGGCCCCGCTGACGCTGGAAGCGACCTGGCGCCTCCTGGACGCGGGCGCCGGAGACGTGGTGCCCTGGCCCGGCGACGCCGCCGCCGACGGCCTCGTGGCCCGCCTTCGACGATGGCGCGAGATCGACGCGCTGGTGGCCTCGCCGCAGGTGCGGCAGACGCTGGTGGGCCGCAGCGCCTGCTGGAAGCACGTCCTGCGCCAGGTGGTCGAGGCTGCCCGCTATACCGAAGCGTCGGTGCTCATCCTGGGCGAGAGCGGGACCGGCAAGGAACTCGTCGCCCGCCTCATCCACACGCTCGACGCCCGCCCGGACCGCGGGCGGCTCGTCGTGCTGGACTGTACGACGGTCGTCCCCGAGCTCTCCGGCAGCGAGTTCTTCGGGCACGAGAAGGGCGCCTTCACGAATGCCGTCGCGCTGCGCGAGGGAGCCTTCGCCCTGGCCGACGGCGGCACCCTCTTTCTCGACGAGGTCGGCGAACTTCCCCTTCCGTTGCAGGCGGAACTGCTCCGCGTGGTGCAGGAACGCACGTACAAGCGAATCGGCAGCAACACGTGGCGCCAGACGGCCTTCCGCCTCATCTGCGCCACCAACCGCGAACTGCTCGACGCCCCAGACGGCTTCCGCCGCGATCTCTACTACCGCATCGCCAACTGGACGCTCCGCCTGCCGCCGCTGCGCGAGCGCCGCGAAGACATCCTCCCGCTGGCGCGCCACTTCCTCCGGGAGATGAACCCCGGCGCCGACGCGCCGGCGCTGCGCCCCGAAGTCCGCGACTTCCTGCTCACGCTGGACTATCCCGGCAACGTGCGGCAGCTACGGCGGCTCGTGCGCCAGATGGCGTGGCGGCACGTCGGGCGCGGGCCCCTCACGCTGGGCGCCGTGCCGGAGGCCTACCGCCCGCAGCGACGGACGTTCTCCACCTGGCAGGACGCCGGCTTCGAGCTGGCGCTGCGCCGCGCAATCGCCCTGGGCGTCGGGCTCAAGAAGATCGGCAAGGCCACGACCGACACCGCCGTCCGCCTCGCCCTCGCCGATGCCGGCGGCAACGTCCGGCAGGCCGCGCGCCGGCTGGGCGTGACGGACCGGGCCATCCAGCTGCGCCGCGCCGGCAGCACGGCCGCCCCCACGAACGGCCAGGACGGATGAGGCGGGATCACCCCCGGCTCATCCCGCAGGAAACGGATCGGCGGCCCAGGGGTCGCGCGCCTCGGCCTCGGGCGCGGCGGCGCGCACGGCCGACGTGCCGGCAGAGACCGGGCGGCGGCGCACGCGGCGCAGCAGCCGCAGCAGGTTGCCGCCCAGCACGAGCTGCGCCTCGCTCCGGGTCAGCGGCAGGGCGCGCACCTTGGCCAGCTCCACCGCCGGATGCAGCCACGGCCCGTCGGTGCCGAAGAGGATCTTGCGCGCGCCGGCCCGCCGGTACGCCTGCTCCAGCAGATCGAACCGCCGGATGCCGGAGGTGTCCGTAAAGACATTGGGGTGGCGTACGAGGGGATCGATCAGGGCGAGTTGCCTGCGCCAGTCGTCGGCGAAGCTGCCGAGGTGGGGGATGATGAACGGGACGTCCGGGTACTCCGTCGCCAGCAGCTCGACCGCGGCGACCTCGCCCATGACGTCGTAGAGGATGGGCAGGCGGTAGGTGCGGGCGGCCGCGCAGATCTCGCGCGAGATGCGGGCGTCGTGCCGGTGCACCTTGATCCCGCAGAAGCCGAGCCGCTCCACGGCCTCGCGCACCAGCGCCGCCACGCGCCCCCGGTCCCGCGCGGCGTGCACGAAGGCGAAGCCGAAGAACCGCTCGGGGCGGCGGCGGACGAGCCGCGCCACGGCCCGGTTGGCCTGCGCATAGTCCGAGTGGAAGGCCGGGAAGAGGACGGTCTTCGTGATGCCGGCGCGGTCGGCGCGGCGCAGGTAGGCGCCGAGCGGGGCGTCGGTGTCCCACGGCCCGGTGAGGCCGTCGCCCTTGCCGGCGTGGCAGTGGCAGTCGATGATCATCGGAGGCCGGGTGCGTCTCACGAGGCCGCCATCCATTTCGCCAGGTGCTGCTCCCACACGTACGGCGTGAGGGCGGTGCCGCGCCCGCATCCTGAATGCACGCCCACCAGCACGCGTTCTTCTCCGCGCCGGCCATCACTCCCTTTCAACGTCATCCGGCCCCATACCGGCGAGCCGCTCATGCCGTTGGCCGAGTCGATGGTGTAGTGGAGGATGTCGTGGCGGGCCGTGCCGCGAAAGTGCGGGCGGCCGCTCCGGCTGCCGCCGTAGGCGAGGCTGGTGAGCTTGCCGGGGCTCTTGATCTGCATGCACTGGAGGTCGCCGGGGTAGCCCGCGAGCTGGACGCCGTGGCCGGCGAGCCTCGAATGGCGAAACCGGCGGATGCCGGGCGCGACGCGGGTGCGGGTCTCCGGGCTGCCCCAGAATCCGCTCGGGAACGCCGCCCCCCCCAGGAATCGGGGCGCGCACTGCGCCGCGCCGGCGAGGCTGATGAGACCGTAGTCGTAGCGCGCCGGCTCGTTGTTGGCGCCGCGAAGGTGATCCTTCCATTCCTGCGGGACGCGGAAGGCCTTCCGTCTCCGCTGGATGATCGGGGGGAATGGAAAGAGCGTCCGCCCCGTGGTGCCGTCCTGCGTTAGCCCGAAGAGGAAGACCGCCGCGCGCGGGGTCCGGTACAGCTCCATCGTCCCGAATGTCACTTTCTGATAGATCAGGTGCGCGCTGGTCAGGACGTGGGACGGGCCGATGAGCAGGCCGGTGCCTCCTCTGAAGGCCCAGTACCGCCCGCGCTTGAGCGGCTCGCTGAACACCAGCGTGATCTCGCAGATCCATTGGAACGGAACCGCCGTGGTGTCATCCACCTGGACCCGGTCGTCGCGCCCATCCTGGAAGCAGTACCGGGTCCGACGGACGGCGCAGCTCCGGCCGTCCGTCGCCACGTGGCAGAGGTCATCCGGAGATGCGGAGTGGAGCGCGAGTCCATCGCCGAGCTGTGGATGGCGTGCCTCCGTCCCTCCCGAGGGCGCCTCCCCGTCGAAGACGAACGGGATGTAGATGGCCCCATAGTAGGAGCCACGGCCGGTGCACCGATCCCGGCTGAAGCGCGGCATGAACATCGGCTTGCTGCGGGTGAAGTGCCCGTTGCACGGATGGTTCTGGATGCCGTAGCGGATCTGGCTCTCGCTCGGGACGGGCACGCCCCGCCCGCTGCGATCGGCCAGCATGCGCGTGCGGACCACGCGGGCCAGGTGCCACAGGTTGCTCGGATGCTGCCGGTACGCCGGCGTGAACCACCGATGGCCGTTCCGGCCCGGGGCGCTGAACTGACCCTTCGGCGGCGGCGGCGACGGGCACGGGGATGAGCAGCTCCCTGCGGATTCGCGTACGACCGGGTCTCTCCCGGCCGCATCGAGCATTTCGTCCATGAGGGTCGGCATGGCGGAGCCTCCGTCGTGTCGGTTCGTGGCGGTCACCCATCCGGCCGGGTGCGGGCGCCGATGAGCGCCTTCTCGGTGTCCGGCCCGATGATCCCGTCGGCCGGCAACGACTCGCGCCGCTGGAACGCGCGGACGGCCGCACGCACCGAGCGCGTCATCACGCCGTCCACCGGGAGGTTCCGGTCCAGGACGTCGTTCAGCGCGCTCTGAATCCAGCGCACGTACTCCCGGTCCCGAAAGGGGGTGTAGCGCACGACGGCCGTGCGGCGGCCGCGCGGAGGGTAGATCCGGACGCCCCCCGGCCGGATGCCTCGGCCCCACCTGCGGCGGCGGGAACGGACGCGGGGCGGCCGCCGGGCTGTGGGCAGCCGGCGGCGCTGCGTCCTCCCGCGCGACGGGCGGCGAGACCGCGACGGGCGGCGAGACCGCGACGGGCGGCGAGACCGCGACGGGCGACGGGCACGGGAAGGGCGACGGGCACGGGAAGGGCGGCGTCTGACCTCACTCTCCCATGCCGGATCGGGCTGGTCCAGGAGTTCGTCGATCAGGGTTTCCATGGGGTACCTCACGGGTCTGCGGGTATTGAGACGGCGGGCGAGTCAGGCGTGCCCCCGGCAGGCGCAGGGAGCACCGGGAGCCCGTCGATGCCCACACCGGGGGCAGGGTCGCATCGCCTTCGGGAGCGCAGCGGCTTCCTGCTGCTGGCCGGGAGCACGGCGGATCACCCCCGGCAGGTACCGGGGGCGCGCTCCGGCATTGACGATCTCGATGCCGGGCGCCTCGACCGTGAAGGGGCGGCGGCCCCGCACATTCGTCAGCCCGTAGCGGCGGACCCGCAGCAGGTAGCGGACGATCACGCGCTCGACGCTCTCGTACCGATCCCGCCGGCGGCGATAGCGCCAGGGGCCGGTGCCGGTGATCGTCCCGACCCGGATCGTGTAGAGCCGCCGCGTGGGCGCCGGAATCTTCAACTCCCGGAACGTGTCGACGCGGCATCCCCAGCGGGCGCCGATGGACGCCCTCCAGGTGACCCCGACGAGAACCGGGTTTCGGTTGCGCTCGACGATGTAGATGCCGGTCGCCGAGACGCTTCGGATGGTCTCGATCCGGTAGACCGTCGGGCTCCACGTGTTGACGGCCTGGATCTGGTCCTTGACCTCCATCTCGCGGTCGGGAGGCTGTCCGTTCAGAACGTCGTCAATCAGGCTAGGCATGGGGGTCCTCCGCTCTCGCTGCGTTCGAATCAGGCCGTCGTTGACTGCGCCCGTCCGTGCGCGGCGCGGCGCGCGCTGGCGGGCAGGGCGGCCGCGTGGTGAAAAAACCAGAGGCACGTGGCGATGCCGTTATAGAAGTTGGGCAGAAAGAACTTCTCGTTGGCGGCGTGCATCCGGTCGTCCGGTAGGGCAAAACCCATCAGCACGGTCGGCACCTTCATGAGCCGGACGAAGAGGTCGGCGACGGGGATGGTGCCGCCGGAGCGCAGGAACGCCGGGGCGGCGCCGAAGCCCTTCCGGTAGGCGAGCGCGGCGGCCCGCATCCCGGGGTGGCGCCGGTCCATGTACACCGCGTTGGCCGCGAACTGCGTGCGGACGTCCACGCGCACGGTGGGCGGCGCTCTACGCGCGACGTACCGCCGGACGAGCTGTTCGACCTCGCGCGGGTGCTGATCCGGGACGAGGCGGAAGTTGAGCTTGGCGCGCGCCTGCTTCGGGATGATGGATTTGGGCCCGGCGCCCTGATACCCGCTCGTCAGGCCGGTGATGGAGAGCGCGGGGCGGATCGTAGTGCGTTCGTAGAGCGAGAAGCCGGGCTCGCCCCAGCCGCGCCGGCTGCCGGCGTCGTTCAGGATGTGGGCGTCCGCATAGCCCATCCGCCGCATGAAAGCTCGTTCGGCGGCGCTCCAGCGCCGCACCCGGCGGTAGAAGCCGGGCAGCGCGATGCGCCCGTCCGGCCGGTGCAGCGCCGCGACGATCTCGCAGAGCGCCTGCGCCGGGTTGTGCACGGCCCCGCCGAACGTGCCCGAGTGCAGCGCGTGCGTGGGGCCACGCACGGTCAGCTCCAGGTTGAGGGCGCCGCGCAGGGCGTAGGTGAGCGCCGGCCGCTTCGGGCCGAGGATGCGCATGTCTGAGATCACCGCCACGTCGGCCGCGAGGCGGTGGCGCTCGCGCTCCAGCAAGGCCTTGAGGTGGAGGCTGCCGATCTCCTCCTCCCCTTCGAAGAGGCAGACCACGTTCACCGGAAGACCGCTCTCGCCCCGCACGTATGCCTCGATGGCCTTGACGTGGGCAAAGAGCTGCCCTTTGTCATCCGAGGCGCCGCGCCCATAGAGATTCTCGCCTCGTACGGCCGGCTCGAACGGGGGCGTCGTCCAGCGCTCGGGGTGATCGGCGGGCTGGACGTCGTAGTGGCCGTAGACGAGCACCGTGGGGCGGCCCGCCGCCTTCCGCCACGCTGCGTAGACGGCGGGGTGGCGCGCCGTCCGGAAGAGGCGGACCTCGTCGGGGCCGAGGCGCCGCAGATGGTCTGCCAGCCACCGCGCGCACCGCGTCACCGCCGGCGCGTGCTCTGGCTCCGCGCTGACGCTCGGGATCCGGACGAGGTCTTTCAATTCCTCGACGAACCGGCGGCGGTGCGCGCGGGCGTAGGCGAGCGGTCTGTGGGGGGGCGTTGACATCCGGCGAGCTAGGAGGCGAGCAGGTGCGTGGAGCCGGGCGGGCCGAAGTGCCGGCGCAGGGCGCGGGCGGTGCGCTGGAGGTCGGCCTCGGTATGGCGGGCGGTGAGCACGAAGGCGAGCGCGGCCCCGCTGCCGGCCCGGTCGCGCAGCAACACGGCCCGGATGCCGGCCTCCCGCAGGCTGGCGTAGAGGCGCGGGGCGTGGAGGCCGCGCGGCGCCGCGAGCACCTGCATCGGGAAGACCCCCCCGCGCGCGCCGAGACCGAGCGCCGCCAGCAGACGGCGGAACTGCTGCACGCGCCGGAACAGACGCGCACGCAGGGCGGCACCCCGGGCCGCGTTGCACGCCAGCGCGTGTGCCGCCGCGTGGATGACGGCCGCCGAGGGCGGGCTGCTGTGCACACGCGTCTCGCCGAACTCCTCGAAGCTCTGCACGAAGGAACGGCTCCCGGCCAGCACGGCCACCGGCACGCCGAACCCCTTCGCCATCGACGCCAGGACGGCCACGTCCGCGCCCTCCAGCCCGAGCCAGCAGAGGGTACCGCCCCCGCCCTGCCCGTACGGCGCAGCCGGCGTGGGCCGGCGCCCCAGGATGCCGAGCGCCTGCGTATCGTCGATCAGCAGCCGGCCCCGGTGGCGGCGAGCGGCGGCGAGGTAGGCCGCCAGCGGCGCGGCCTCGCCGCACCTCGGGCACCAGCCGTCGGAAACTACCACCGGCCGGCGCGGGTCGCCGGCATCCCGCCGCAGCAGGCGGCGGAGAGCCCCGGCGTCGTGATGGCGGAACGGATGCACCGGCGCGCCGTGCGCCGCCGCCCGCTCGGCCCCCCACCGGAGCACCGGGTAGGCGCCGGCGTCCAGGTAGAGGCGGACGGGGTCGCGGGCGAGCAGGCCCAGCACGTCCCACGCCAGATGCAGCGTCGAGGGGGCCAGGACGGCGCGCGGGCAGCCCATGAGCGCCGCCAGCGCCGCCGCCACCGCCTCGGCCCCCGGCGGCATGCCGAGCACCGCCGGGACGCCCGTCGTGAGGCGCGCCCACGGCGCCAGCGCACGGCTCGGATGGCGCATCCCGAGGTAGAGCGCCGAGGTGAAGTCGATCATCCGCGCCCATTCGTCGTGACCGGCGTCTCCCGCCGCTGGGCCGTCACCTCCCGCCGCGTGTCGCGCTTGGGCAGGCGGCGCTTGATGAGGACGGCCGGCTGGGCGTAGCGGACGTCCGCGCGGACCGTCGTCTGGTCCGCCGCCAGATCGACGCCGGTGACGGCCTGGTAGGCGTAGAGGTAGCCCTGGATCTCCGGGCGCCAGTAGCGCGCCCAGTTCTTGGCCTGCTCCTGGTCGATGACGTCGATCCAGTCGCCGTAGCGGATCGTCAGCAGGAGCTGCTCGCCGTAGACGGCGAGGTCGCGGAAGTGCTTGATCGGCGTGTCGCTCCACCCCTGGAGGCGGCGCATGGCGGCCACCGTGCCCATCCACGCCTCCTGGTGCGGCACCATCGTCCGGCCCCGCAGGAACTCCCGCATCTCGGTCCGCTGCAACAGCCACTGCATCACCAGCATCTCGCTGCGCGCCGTCCACGGCAGGTCGCCGAACTGGTTGTGCGCGCCCTGTGCCAGCAGCAGGTGGACGTCGATGAGGCCCTTGAGCAGGCGGTAGGCGTCCGGGATCAGCGTGGCGTCGTCGTCCTCCTGGTAGAAGACGGAGGCCAGATAGAGCAGGTTGTGGAACGCCTCGATGAACTTGGAGCGGCTGTCCACGGACTTCACCGAGGGGACGGCCTTGCCGATGAGCTTGAGGCCGTAGTGGTGGTCGTACTCGTAGACGCGGCGCGCCACCGAGAGGCGGTGCTGCTCGTCCTGCACGTAGCCCCAGAGCAGGTTGCCGAGGGGCCGGAGCGGGTCCACGGCGAGCTCGGCGAGGGGGTCCCGCTTGCCGTGCCGGCGGTTCTGGAAGCGCATGCTGACGGCGTTCATCGTCTGCACCAGCATGCCCTCTTCGAGCCAGTACGACCAGATCAGCTCCAGCATGCAGAGGTCGTTCTTGGTCAGCACCAGCCCCTCGCACGCGCCGGTGTCGAAGGCGTCGTCCGGCGCGTTCCGGCGGAAGGTCTCCAGCTCGTTGAGCGTCGCCAGGATCCGCTTGAGGTAGGGCAGGTGCGCCGGCGAGCCGAGGTAGTCGGTCAGCCGCTGCTGGATCTCGTCGGCGTTCGTGGCGGTGTTCAGGCGGATGATCTCCTGCAGGATGTCGTCGTTGTAGTCGTCCGTGTCGATGACGACCTCGCCGCAGGCGTTGATGAGGAGGAAGGCGTCCGTGGCGACCTTGAGGAGCTGGTAGGCGTCGACGTTGCTCAGGTAGACGTTGCTGAAGTTGCGGCCGGCCTGGAGGTCGCGCGTGCGCAGCCGGTCGATCGCCTCGTCCTCGTCCTCGTCCCCTGGGCCGTTGCGCACGCAGAAGACGCGGTTGACGAAGCGCCGGTAGTGGGTGAAGCCGAGGTTGTTGGTCCGCTGCCGGATGGCCACCCAGAGGGCCTGGTCGAGCGTCGGCTGGGCGGCCGAGCGGTTGAGGCGGACGTTGCGCTCGGTGCTCTGCACGGCGTCCGCCCGCTCGATGCCCTCGACGCCCTTGCGGATGATCTCGGAGAGGTTCTGGGCCACGTTCGTGACGGCCTCGACGCCCTGCGTCAGGATCTCCTCCTGCGTGGTCGTCTGGATCACGTTCACCAGCAGCGTGCCCTGGATCTGGTCCAGGTCCTCGACGCCGGCATCCGGGTTGGCCTCCAGCTCGACTTCATCCTGATCCCCCCCCGTGTCTGCCAGCGGAATCTCTCCCTCGGCCCGGAACAGGAAATCGTCCGAGTGCAGGTCCGCGAACTCGAACCGCAGGTTGCGCGTGCGGTCGTCCGTCGAGTCCGGCACGGCGAAGTTGTCGCGGAAGGACCAGAGGAGGTGCTTCGTGGTGGATTCGCTGCGCACCGGGTCGAGCGCGACCTCGGAGACCACCTCGGGGGCCGGGGCGTCCGGGACGAAGAAGTCCGAGCGGGGCTTGGCGGCCGCCCCCCGCGGGCGGGGGCGGCCCGGATAGTCCGGGTCCTGATCGACGGTCGTCGCGAGGATCACGCGCAGCTTGCGGCTGGCCAGCACCGACGTCACGTCGGCGTCCTCGCCGCCGAGGATGCGCACGATGTTTCGCTGCCGCTCGAGGCCGGGTACGTTCTTGCCCCGGAGGATGAGCGTCCCGGAAATGAGATAGGTTTCCATGGCGATGTCGGAGTTGTTGCCCGTGAGGAAGGACGGAGGCCCGGAGGCGCGTCAGACGGCCAGCGCCAGGCCCTTGCGGATCTGCTCGATGCGTTTCTCGGGCGGGTTGAGCGTGTCGCGGAGCGCCCAGAAGTTGAGCAGCTCGGCGAGCGTGCGGCTCTCGGTCTTCGGGTCGATGCGGCCGTCCGCCCGGGCCTGCCCGATGACGGCGAAGACGAGCGAGGGGGCCTGGTTGCGCATCCGCTCGGGCCGGTCTTTCCAGGCCCGGTAGAGCGCGCGGAGGCGCGCCGGCTGCCGCTCGGCGACCGGGAAGGCGGCCTTGAGGGTCTTGCCCCGGAGCGGCCGGGGGCGGTGGCCGGCCAGCACGCGCACGAACAGCGGCATGGCGGCGTCGAGGCGGCGGAAGAACTGCTGCTTCTGTGGCGGCAGACCCCGGAGCGGGTAC
>JAWWAN010000040.1:0-13008 GCA_033721675.1 Rhodothermales bacterium
CAGGATGACCCTAAAGTAAAACATCGGAGGGCGTCCTACAACCGCCACACGCCATATATTCCTCGCAAAGAATATTGCGGAGAGCGAGGCGTCGGGGCGCTGGTATACCTCGGGGTACCGATCCAGGACGCTATATCGATTCCGCTGATCGCACTTCTCCACACCCTTCTATTTCTATATAAGAGATTTAAAATAAGAGTAGTTGTAGAAGCAGAGACTGTGGAAATGTGGATGACGAGGTTATGCACGCGGAAGGAGTCGATTGTGCACAAGATCGGCGCGTCATCCCCGGGGCTGTCCACATCAGCGAGGAGAAAAACCGTCACCTGAAGGGAGGAGGGCACGATGTAACGAAGTTGTCCACGTATCCACGCCCGTCCACACCCGGGCCGGCCGGAACGGGCCCGGGTTATGCACCGTCGTCCACATTGTGGATCGTGCGGGGCAAGGTGTGGGCGAGGGGGGCGGTTCTCCACGGCTTTCCACACCCGTGGGAAAATCCGCCGGTTGTGCAGAACTTATGCGGGCGCTATCCACGGGTTATCCACGCTGTGGATAACTATATCTAGATATATGTGTTGGCGCGGAGTGGAGCGCCAGTCGTCGGCGTGGAGGGCGTCGAAAAAAAATCGGCGATACGCGGCTACGGTCGTCCGAGCCGGTTGAACATCGCACGCTTGTAGTCCTCGACGCCGGGTTGGTCGAACGGGTTGAGGCCGAGCAGGTAGGCGCTGACGGCCACGGCGTGCTCGAAGAAGTACAGCAGCTCGCCGAGGGGGCCGGGCGCGATGCGGTCCATCCAGAGCGTCATCACGGGCACGCCGCCCTCGGCATGGGCGTGCGCGGTACCCTCGTAGGCCTGGCGGTTGACGTGGCGGAGGGTCTGGCCGGCGAGGTAGTTGAGTCCGTCGAGGTCGGCCTCCGTGGCGGGGACGCGCAGGTCGCCGCCGTCATGCTCGGCCATGAGGAAGGTCTCGATGAGGGTACGGCGCCCCTGCTGCAGGTACTGCCCGAGCGAGTGGAGGTCCGTCGAGTACTGGAGCGTGGCGGGGAAGAGGCCCCGGTGCTCCTTGCCCTCACTCTCGCCGAAGAGCTGTTGCCACCACCCGCCGATGCCGGCCAGGCGCGGCTCGAAGACGGCGAGGACCTCGGTGCCGTATCCTTGCTGGTGGAGCGCATAGCGGAGGGCAGCGTACTCCAGCGCCGCATTGTCCTCGGGCGCGGCCAGCCGCTCGAAGGCAGCTACGGCGCCGTAGAAGAGCGAGCGCACGTCGATGCCGGCGGCGGCGATGGGGAGCAGCCCCACCGGCGTGAGCACGGAGAACCGTCCCCCGACGTCCGGCGGGATCTCGTATTTCTTGTAGCCTTTCTCCGCACGCAGCGCGTTGAGCGCGCCCTGCTCGGGGTCGGTGGTGACCACGATCCGGCGGTTGGCGTCCTCGAAGCGTTCTTCCAGCCATCGCCGTACGAAGCGGAAGGCGAGGGCGGGCTCCAGCGTCGTCCCGCTCTTCGAGATGACGTTCACGTAGACGGATTGGCCGTCGAGGTAGGCGAGCAGCTCGCGCAGGTAGGCGCCGCTCATATGGTGCCCGGCGAAGAGGATCTCCGGCGCGTTCCGCGCCGCCTCTCCGAAGAGGTCGTTCCCGGCCCGGCGGGAGGGCGCGCGGAAGTAGGGCGTGAGCGCGTCGATGACGGCCTTCGCGCCCAGGTACGAGCCGCCGATGCCGATGCACAGCAGCACGTCGGCGTCCTCGCGGATGCGGGCGGCGGTGGTCTCGAGGTCTTCGAGGAGAGCGTCGTTGGGGGCGCGCAGGAGGCGACGCCAGCCCAGCATATCGCCGCCCTGCCCGGAGCCGTCGAGCACGGCACGATGGGCCGCCTCCACGCGGGGGCGCAGGCGGTCGAGGGCGTCGGCCTCGTCGAGGAAGGCGCGGGCGGGGGCGGCGTCGAGGCGGAGCATCGGCGGGGGGAGCGGGTTCAGAGGGCAGCGATTCGCGGCAGCGAGAAGGTAGCGTTCGCATCCTACATCCGGCGAGTACCGAACCGCAAATTAACATGAAGGACTTCGTCCCCGTCGAAGAGGCCCGCGCCCTCATCCTGGATCGGCTGGCGCCCCAGCCGTCCGAGCGCGTGCCGCTGGCCGACCTCGCCGGGCGCATGCTCGCCGCGCCCGTCGTCAGCCGCGAGGCCATTCCGCCGTTCGACAACTCGGCGATGGACGGCTTCGCGGTGCGCGTGGAGGACCTGGGCACCCTCCCGGCCGTGCTCCGCGTGACCGAGGAGATCCCGGCCGGTCGGCATCCGCAGCGGCGCGTGGAGGCGGGCGCGTGCGCGCGCATCATGACGGGGGCGCCCTTTCCCGAAGGCGCCGACGCCGTGGCGCCGGTGGAGTGGACGGAGCCGGGGGCGGAGGGCACCGTCCGCTTCCTGAAGGCGCCTGCGCCGGGCCAGCACGTGCGGCGAGCCGGCAGAGACGTGCAGCAGGGCGCCGTCGTCGTCGAGGCGGGGGCAGTCGTGACGCCGCCCGTCGTGGGCGTTCTAGCGATGCTGGGCTATGCCGAGGCCGACGCCGCCGTGCCGCCGCGCGTGGCCGTTCTCTCCACCGGCGACGAGCTGGTGGACCCCGCCGCGACGCCCGGCCCGGGCCAGATCCGCGACTCCAACGGCCCCTCCCTCGCTGCGCAGGCCCGCCACGCGGGTGCAGCTGTGCTGCCTCCATTCCGCGCGCGCGACGACGAGGCCGCCCTCCGCGCCGCCCTCAAAGAGGCGCTGGAGGCCGACGTGCTCCTGTTCTCAGGCGGCGTCTCGGTGGGAGACTACGACCTCGTCAGGCAGGTGCTCGACGCGATGGGGATGGAGCGGGTGTTCTGGCGCGTGCGGCAGCGGCCCGGGAAGCCGCTCGCCTACGGCACGCTGCGCGGGCGCCACGTCTTCGGGCTTCCCGGCAACCCCGTCTCGTCGGCGATGTGCTTCGAGCAGTACGTGCGCCCGGCGCTCGCCGCGCTGTTGGGCCGGCGGGAGGTGCTGCGCCCGCGCCACACCGCGCACCTCGCGGAGCCGCTCGCCAAGAAGGCCGGCTTGTACCACTTCGTCCGAGGCGTCGCGGCGGTGACCGAAGAAGGGCGCCTGCAGGTGCGCGCCACGGGCGATCAGGCCTCGAACCTGTACACGTCGGTCCTCCGCGCGAACTGCATCATCCACCTGCCCGAAGCCCTGGAAGACCCGCCGGCGGGCACGGCGGTGGAGATCGAGTGGCTGAGGTGGTGAACACAACCGGACCGTTACAGCCGTGCGAAAACCCGGCTCGTGCCGTTCGTTTAAGCCGCGACCCCGTCGGTCTCAACCCCTCCTGATCTCAACCCGTCCTGGTCTCATGAGCCGCTTCCTCGCCTTCTGCACCGCCGCGTTGCTCCTCGCCGCCTGCGAACCGACGCCGAATACCAGCAACGACCCTGCCGCGACTGACACGCTGGCGATGGATCGGCCCGCGCAGCGCCAGCCGGATGGCGCCAACACGGTGGAGGTGGCGCTGACGGACTTCGAGATCGCGATGCCGTCGCTGCTGCCGCCCGGCCCCACGGTCTTCCGCGTAACGAACGCGAGCGAGAACTCGGCGCACAATTTCGAGATCGAGAACGACGCGATGGAGAAGGTCTTCGAGGCGAATCTGGAGCCCGGCGCCACCGAAGTGCTGCGCGTCGATCTTCAGCCCGGCACCTACGAAGTATACTGCCCGGTGGGGGACCACGAGCAGCGCGGGATGGAGCTGACGCTGACCGTGCGCGACGACGCGATGTAGGAGCGCGCGCTACTGCGCGTCGATCTTCCAGAAGGCGATGCCGCCGGCCTGCTTGCCGACGTCCACCGTGGCGACCTTCTCGACCGTCCGCAGGTCGATCACGTCCACGGCGCCCGGCTCGCCGCCGACGCCCTCGACCGAGACGAAGGCGAAGCGCCCGTCCGGGGCGATCGCCACGCCGTGCGTCACGCCGCGCGTGTTGGGGAGGCGGACCACCTCCTCGCCGGTTTTCAGGGCGAAGACGCCCGTGGTGCCGCCTTTCTTCTGGCTGGCCACGAGGTACTGGCCGTCCGGCGTGACCTCCAGGTTGTAGGGGGCGCCCTGCGTCTGGAAGCGGCGCGTGATGGTCCACGCCTCCAGGTCCACCTCCACGATCTCGTCCGTGCCGTTGTTGGCCACGTAGACGTACGGCGCGGTCGGGTGGGGGTGCACCCACGTGGGCTTGGGCGCGGCGCGGCCCATCTCCATGCCAGCGTGGGCCCCGGCGCCGTGGCCGGCGTGCGCGCCGGTGGAGTCGTAGGCGACCTGCACGTCCATCACCCGGGGTGCGCCGGTGCCGGTGTGGAGGGTGCGGGTGACCTCGAACGTCTCGGCGTCCATCTCGTAGAGCAGCCCATCCATCATGGCCACCGAGTACTGGCGGCGGCCATCAGGCGAGAGGCGGGAGCCGTGGGGCATCACGCCGGTGGGGGTGCGCGTCACCTCGGTCATCGTCACGGGCTCGACGATGGAGACGCTGCTGGGCTCGTGCTTGCCGTGGAGGTTGAAGTTGACCACGTAGAGCAGCCCCGTCGCGGGCGAGAGCTGCATGGTGGCCGGAAAGAGCCCCACCTCCACCTCGCCCACCTTCTCGTCGGTGCCGGTGCGGTACTTGACGATCTTGCCGAAGGGCTGGCCGTGGGCGAGCGAGACGTACCAGTAGTCGCCGCTCGGATCGACGGCCAGCCCGTGCGGCCCTTCGATCTCGGTAGGCCACGCGCCGACCTCGATGCGTTTGGCGACCTCGGCCGTGCGCGTGGCGCTGTCGAACCGCACGAGGTCCACCACGTCTTGGGACTCGGCGGCGACGTAGACGTAGTACACCTGCGCCTGCGCCGGGAGCACGGCGAAGCACAGCAGCGCAGGGAAGAGGAGCTTCAGCATGGCAGAAAGAGAATGTCGAACGCCGAGCAAGGAAAATCTGAATGATGAATGTACGGTCTGGGTCTGAACCGCTGGAACCGGTCCTTCATCATTCGCCATTCCTTATTCGGTGTTCTGCGGTTCTACAGTCCCGGTTGCTTCTCTTCGTCGTCGCCCTCGATCTCGACGATCCAGAGGCCCGAGTTCGTGTCTGAGACGAAGACCTCGCCTTTAAGAACGGCGGCCCGCAGGCCACCGGGAACGCGGCGCACGGAGAGGGCGGCTTCCGGCGGTGCGCAGCGTGTGACGTATCTGCAAGAATATCGGCATCCCGGCGGCTCCCGGCGAACGACGGGTGCCGGGGGCGGTTCCCCTCCAGACCCCGGGCCCGCGGAGCGCGTAGGCGGCCGCCGGCGGGTATCTTGGGCGGCGATCGCCTGACCGCCCCCTGGCCCGTGGGCTTTTTCATTCACCTGATGTACGCTCCATGTTACTGTTCTTCTGCGCGGCGGATCAGGACCTTGCCACGCTGCGGCGCGAGGGCGCCGCGCCGGCCCGGCTCTGGCCCTCCCTCCGCGAGGTGGAGTCGGCGTGCGGCGGCCCGGTGCTCGTCGTAGAGACGAGCGTGCTGGGGGATACCGAGGCGGCGCTGCATGGGGCCCGGCACGTGGAGGTCCCCGCGCTGGAGGCCGGCGCCTTTCTGAACCTGGAGCCGTACCTGCCTCCGGCCCCCGTCTACGCGGGCGGCGGCATCGTGGCCCGCCCCGGCAAGGCCGGCCCCGAGGTGCTGCTCATCTACCGGCGCGGCCGGTGGGATCTGCCCAAAGGCAAGCAGGACCCCGGCGAGACCATCGCGGCATGCGCCATGCGCGAGGTGCGCGAGGAGATCGGCGTGAAGGACCTCCGCCGGATCCGCGCGCTCGGCACCACGCGCCACGGTTATGCCGAGGATCATCGCTACCGCGTCAAGACGACGCACTGGTACCTCATGAGCACCACCGCCACCCGGTTCAAGCCGGAGGCGCGCGAGGGCATCCGCAAGGTCACGTGGACGCCCTGGGCCGAGGCCGTCGAGAAAGTGGGCTTCGAAACGCTGCGGCGGCTGCTGGAGCGCGTCGAGCCCGACGTGCGCGCGGCGCTCTGAAGGAACTGCCCGATTTCCCAAAAACGGCAGAGAGCGCGGCTCGGGTATGAGGATCGTTACCCGGGGCGGGGGAAGGCACGCGGCGGCGACCCCGTTCAAGGGGTGCACGCGCTCGATCTTTTCTCTGAATCCCGGAGGTACCCCCGTGGCCGACCTTTCCACCTATGCCCACCAGGCCCGCGCGAAAACGCCATCCGGCACGGGCGACTGGATAGAGAAGCTGGCGCGCTTCGGCTATGCCGCCAAGGGCGTCGTCTACGCCATCGTCGGGGTGCTGGCGCTCCAGGCCGCCTTCGGCTCCGGCGGCGCCACGACGGGTTCCAAAGGCGTGATCCGGACGATCGCGGACCAGCCGTTCGGGCAGATCCTGCTCGTCCTGCTGATCATCGGGCTGGCGGGCTACGTCGTCTGGCGCTTCGTGCAGGCCATCAAAGACCCGGACGACAAGGGGACGGACGCCGAGGGGCTCGTCAAGCGGGTCGGATACGGCGTCAGCGGCGTCACCTACGCGCTGCTGGCCTTCACCGCGCTCCAGATCGTGATGGGCGGCGGCAGCGGAGGCTCCGGGTCCAAGGAGTTGTGGACGGCCAAGCTGATGGCGCAGCCGTTCGGGCAGTGGCTCGTGGGCCTCGTCGGGGCCGTCATCATCGGCGTCGGGCTCTATCATTTCTACCGCGCCTACCAGGCCAACTTCATGAAGAGCTACAAGACCGGCGCGATGAGCGCGACGGAGAAGACGTGGGCGCGGCGCCTCGGGCGGTTCGGGCTGGCGGCGCGCGGGGTCACCTTCCTGCTCATCGGATGGTTCTTCATCCAGGCGGCGCTTCAGGCAGAACCGAGCGAGGCGGCAGGGCTCAGCGGTGCGCTGGACGCGCTCGCCAACCAGTCTGAGGGCCCGTGGCTGCTCGGCGTGGTGGCGCTCGGCTTCGTAGCGTACGGCGTCTATTGCTTCTCGCGCGCCCGCTACCGTCACTTCAAGACATCGTAGCGGGGTCCGACTCCGCTATCCGGCGGCCGCTGCGCAGGGGCTGCCCCAGACCCACCGCCGATGAACCGTTCCGCGCTCGTCTTCGGGGCCACCGGCCTCGTGGGCAGCCACGTCCTCAACGGGCTCCTCGCCGACCCCGCCTATGCCGCCGTCACCACGCTCGGCCGCCGGCCGCTCGGGCGCACGCACGCCAAGCTGACGCACCACGTCATCGACTTCGACGAGCCGGCACAGTACGCGCCGCTCGTACGGGCCGACGACGTGTTCTGCTGCCTCGGTACCACGATGCGGCAGGCCGGCTCGAAGGAAGCGTTCCGCCGCGTCGATTACGGGTACGTGGTGGATGCGGCCAAGAACGCGTCGGCCAACGGCGCCGAGCAGTTCCTCCTCGTTTCGGCCCTCGGGGCAGACGCCGGGTCGCCCTTCTTCTACAACCGCGTCAAAGGCGAGGCCGAGGCGGCCGTACGGACGCTTCCGTTCTATGGCGTCTACCTCGCGCGGCCGTCGCTGCTGCGCGGCGACCGCGCCGAGACGCGCGCCGGCGAGCAGGCGGCCGACGCCGTGCTGAACGCCGTGTCGTTCCTGCTGCGCGGGCCGCTGCGCCGGTTCCGCCCCATCGAGGGCGCTACCGTCGCCAGCGCCCTGATCGCGCTGGCGAAGCAGCGGCCCGGCGGCGTGCAAGTCTATGAGCCCGAGGCGCTGCGGGACGCTGCCCACCGGGAGGGCGAGCGACGAACGCAAGGAAACTGAGCGGCCCCCACCGTCCTTCCTCACGTTCGTCGCTCCAGCGCCTCCGGCCGCTGGCCTCACGCGTCGCGGTGGACGCGCACGTCGAGGCCGTGCGGGACGACGTAGCGATCCCAGACCTCCTCGACGACTTCGAGGAGGCGATCGATGTCTTCGCGGGTGTGGGTCGCCATCATGCTGATGCGGAACCGCTGCAGGTGCGCCGGCACCGCCGGGTATTCGATCGAGTTGAGGAAGATGCCGCGCCGGTGGAAATGGTAGGCCCCCTTGCGGAGGTTGACCGTCTCCGGCAGGATCAGCGTGAGGATGGGCGACTCCGGGTTGCAGTCGAAGCCCAGGCGGCGCAGGCCGGCGGCGCAGTACGCGACGTTGTCGAGCAGGCGCTGCTGGATCTCCGGCTCGGCCTCCAGCACTTCGAGGCAGCCGAGCACGGCCGCGGCCACCATCGGCGGCATCGAGGCCGAGAAGAAGTAGCTCCGGCAGAAGAAGCGCAGGTAGTCGATCACCGCGCGGTCTGCCGCCACGAAGCCGCCCGAGACGCCGAAGGCTTTGGAGAAGGTGCCCATGGCGAGGTCCACGAGGTGATCCACGCCGTAGTGCTCGGCGGTGCCGCGCGCGCCGGGCCCCAGCACGCCCGTGCCGTGGGCATCGTCGACCAGCAGGAGGGCGCCGTGGCGCTTGCAGAGCGGGGCGATGCGGTCCAGCGGGGCGGTGTCGCCATCCATCGAGTAGACGCCCTCGACGCCCACGAACGTGTCTCCGCCGCGGCCGGCATTCGCTTCGAGGAGGCGCTCGAGGTCGTCCACGTCGTTGTGCGCGAACTTGACCCCGGCGGCGGTGCCCATCTTGAGGCCGTCGTGGAAGGAGGCGTGGCAGTACGCGTCGTGCACGACGGTGTCGTTGCGGCTGGTGAGGCAGCTCAGCAGCCCCACGTTCGTGCCGTAGCCGGAAGACAGGATCAGCGCGGCCTCTTTGCCCTTGAAGGCGGCCAGGCGCTCCTCCAGCTCGGCGTGCAGGCGCGAGTAGCCGTTGAGCAGCGGCGGCCCGCCCACGCCCGTCCCGAACTCGTCGACGGCGCGGCGCACGCGCTCGCGGACGTAGGGGTGCGCCGTCAGGCCCAGGTAGTTGTTCGAGCCGAACATGAGCATCCGGCGCGGCGCCTGGGCATAGCGGTCGTAGATGGTGACTTCGCGGTCCGCCGCGGAGAGCACGTTGCGGAGGTAGAGGCTCTCGCCGCAGGCGGCGCGGTCGTTGATCCACTCGGAGAAGAACGCCGTGCGCTCGCTGAAACTGAGTTTGCGGCCTTCGAGCAGGATGTCGCGGAGGGAGAAGTTCTCGCCGCCGTCGGATGCGCCGTTGCGCATCGTGGTGCCGTTGGGGATCATGGCAGTGGGGATACTGATGGTGGGGGTAGGGTACTGCGTGCCGGGCGTACCCGGCGGGGTGCTATCTTGCGAAACGTAATAATGCAGCGACGTACGACATGCGTCGGCAAAAAATGTCGGCGGGATGAGCGAGCGGCGCCGGGTTCGTCGTAACAGGAGTGGAGGGCGCGCGTAAGCATCCGGGGGCCATCGTAGGCCGGCACCGGTGTGGGGCGCCCAGACATAGAAACGGTACCAGGAATGCGGTGCGTCGAAGGGGATGGCCGCCGGGAGCAGAACACCGGCCGGGATGCGCAGGAGGAGCAGGGCCGCACCACGGGCGACGATGATTCCATGACGGACCACCAGTCCAACGACGACGACAGAGGGCCCACACCCATGGCTTTTCACCCCACCGCCCCGGTGCGGCTCCGGATGTTGCGCATCGCCGCCGGCGACGACGCGTTCGACAGACGCCTCCGTGCGATGCTCTGGGAAGCCTACGCCGAGGCCGGGTACCCGAGCGGACCCAGCGAGGCGGACATGTTCCGGTGGGCGCAGGCGCGCTTCGGCGCCGCAGGCTCGTCCCGCCGCCCTATCTGACCCTCGACCACATCACGCCGCCTGGGCGCTCTGGCCCGGGCGACGCGGCAGGCGCACGGTGAACGTAGTCCCCACGCCCTTCTCGCTCTCCACCGCGATCGCTCCCCCCATCGTCTCGACCAGCCGCCGGCAGATCGCCAGCCCGAGGCCGTTGCCCTCGTAGGCGCGAGACAGCCCCGTGGATTCCTGGCGGAACTCCTCGAACAGGTGCGGCAGAAAGGCCGGCGCGATGCCGATGCCGGTATCTTCGACCTGAATCTGGAGGTGGCTCTCTTCCCCGTGCAGCCGCACGGCTACGTGGCCCTCGTGCGTGAACTTGATGGCGTTGCCGATGAGGTTGTTCAGCACGCGCCCGAGCAGCGCCCGGTCCAGCACGGCCGTCACTGGCGGGTCGTCCACGGAGACGTGGAGGGCCAGGCCGCGCTCCTCGGCCTGCGGCTGGAGCATGGATACCACCTCGGTCACCTCGGCGCCGACGTCGGTGGGGGCGGCGTGCACCTCTACGGCGCCGCGCTCCAGCTTGGCGAGGTCCAGCACGGAGTTGAGCGTCTCCATCAGCCGGCGTCCGTTCTGGCCGATGAGCTGGGCGAACTCGCGGTGCTCGCCGAGGGCCTCCTGTTCCAGGATGCTCGAGAACCCGATCACGCTGGTCAGCGGCGTGCGGATCTCGTGGCTCATGTTCGCGAGCAGGTTGCTCTTGATCTCGGCGAGCTGCTCGGCCTGCTCCTTGGCCGTGATCAGGCCCTTCTCGTATTGCTTCCGCTCGGTGATGTCGCTGAAGTAGACCGAGAGGCCGTCCGCGAACGGGTGGGCGTGGACCATGAACCAGTGGTCCAGCGGGGCGAAGTACGTCTCGAACTCGACCGGGATGCCGGTGGCGGCGGCCTGCCGGAGGATCCCCTCGACGTCGCTGCTGAGGTGGCTGGAGAAATAGTCGAGCGCACTCCGCCCGACGAGCTCGTCCCGGCGGAGGTCCAGGTAGTGTTCGGCCTGGCGGTTGGCGTCGGTGAAGCGCCAGTCTGCATCCAGCGCGAAGAAGCCGTCGGTGATGCTTTCGAGGATCTCGTTGGTGCGCTCCTGGGCCCGCTTCACGCGCGCGTGCGCGTCGGCCAGCTCCTGGTGCGCCCGCCGCATGTTGCCGAGGGTCTGCCCCTCGTAGAGCCACCCGAGGAAGCCCAGGAAGATGGCCAGCACCGAGGCGCAGAGCAGATAGAAAAAGAGAACGTCCCCCGGGCTGGAGAAGTTGGGAAATGCGTGGCCGTTGCGCTCGAGCAGGTAGAGGGCCGCGTTGAGCAGCGTGACGAGGCCGCCGAAGACGAACCCGTAGGCGGGGCCTACGAGGAACGCCGCCAGCCAGGGGATCACCAGCGTCCACAGCAGCACGGGGTCGTCGAGGCCGAGGTCGCTGTAGGCCTGGAAGGCGTGGATGGAGAGCGTCTCGAGGCAGAGCAGCGCGCCGGGCAGCGCCGTCGTGCGGGTGAAGCGGAGCAGAAACAGATTGGCGATGGCGAGCACCGCGCCGGTGTACATCACCAGCTCGCTGGCCAGCGGGTACGACCCCGTCCACCGCATCTGGAAGCCGAAGAAGAGCGCGATCAGGCAGAAGCCGAAGGAGGCGGCCACCAGCAGGCGCCCCCGCCGCAGCCGGTCTCTATCCGGGCTGGTGAGGTAGGAGAGCGGCAGGAAGGCGTCGGTCACCCACCATAGCGAGGGCAGGAAGCGCTGGGGCTGCTGCCGCCGCGTGGGGCGGGGCGGGCGCGCGCGCGCAGGAGCCGTCCGCCCCGCGCCGGTAGTTGCAGGGCGGCGGCGCTCGGCGCTGGTAGGGAGCACGGGAGGTGCCGGGAGGCTCACGGGTCGGCCGGGAGAGCGTCTGTGGGGGCGTGTGAGGGCCTGCTCGGCAGGAACAGCGATGAAGAGCCGACTCGGCAGGTAGATCCGGTATCGGACGCCGGGGCAGATTCTGAAGCGCTGCGGAGGGGGGCAACCCCGCCGCACACGGTGAAGAGCGTGGAAACAAAACCCCAGGCGCCGCCTTTGTTGGGCCATGCCTGCCGATGCCCCGCCGCCGCGCCGCCGCCCGGCGGCCCTGTGGGCGGCCCTCCGCCGCATCTTCGCCCTCAGCCGCCCCTACCGGGGGCGGCTCTACGCGGCCATCGTCCTGACGATGCTCTCGTCGGTGGTGTGGCTCGTGGTGCCGCTGGGCCTGCGTGCGCTGCTCGACGCCGTCTTCGAAGACGCCAACCGGAGCCTGCTGGACCGGCTGGCGCTCGGGCTGCTGGTGCTCTTCCTCCTCCAGGCCGCCCTGTCGTTCGTGGGCTACTACGTGCTGGAGTGGACGGGCGAGCGCGTCGTGGCCGACCTCCGGAAGCAGCTCTACGCGCATCTGCACCGCCTCGGGCTGCGCTTCTTCTCCGAGCAGCGCATCGGCGATCTGACGTCGCGCCTGACGAACGACGTCGGCTCCGTGCGCCAGGCCGTCACCACGGCGCTGACCGAGCTGCTGACGCAGACGCTCTCGCTCGTCGGCTCGCTCGTGCTGATGGTGCTGCTCAACTGGCGGTTGAGCCTGATGATCTTCGTCGTCGTCCCGCTGGCGACGCTCGCCGCCCGTTACTTCGGCCTGACGATCCGCAAGCTCTCGCGGCGCGTGCAGGACCGCCTGGCGGACACCACGGCGGTGGCCGAGGAGGCCCTCGGGGCCGTGCGCGTGGTCAAGGCGTTCGCGCGGGCGCCCTACGAGACCGGGCGCTACGGCGAGGCCGTCGAGACGCTCTTCGAGACGGCCCGGCGGCGCGTGCTCGTGTCCACCTCCTTCTGGTCCGTCATCGGCACGCTCTTCTTCGCGGCGCTCGTGGCGATCTTCTGGTACGGCGGCACCGAGGTGCTGGCCGGCCGCCTGACGGCGGGCGATCTCGTGGCGTTCATCTTCTACGCGTTCAACATCTCGCGGAGCGTGGGCGGGATGTCTCGCCTCTACGCCACGTTCAACGGCGCTGCCGGGGCCTCGGAGCGCCTCTTCGAGCTGCTCGACACCGCGCCCGAGATCGCCGATGCGCCGGGCGCTCGGGCGCTGCCGGAGGTGGCGGGCGCCGTGCGCTTCGAGGACGTGGTCTTCCACTACGAGCCCGCACGGCCGGTCCTCCACGCCATCGACCTGGACGTGCGGCCCGGCGAGACGATCGCGCTGGTGGGCCGCAGCGGGGCGGGCAAGACCACGCTGCTCAACCTCATCCCGCGCTTC
>JAWWAN010000041.1:0-12844 GCA_033721675.1 Rhodothermales bacterium
GCCCAGCGCAACACCCGGCTGGACGTCTACCGCATCGAAGGCTCCTTCAAGGGGTCCTCTCAGCAGGTCTACAACCTCAACGCCTTCTCCGGGCTGGTGCCCGGCTCCGTGCGCGTCACCTCGGGCAGCCAGCAACTCAACGAGGGCACGGACTTCGTGGTGGACTACCAGGGCGGCACGGTCACCATCACGAACCCCGCCTTCGCCTCCGGCTCGCGCGACATCCAGATCGACTACGAGCAGAACGCCCTCATCAACCTCCAGAAGAAGACCCTCCTCGGCGCGCGGATCGACTACGAGCGGAGCGACCGCCTCACGTTCGGCTCGACCCTGATGCGGATGTCGCAGAAATCGCTCACCGACAAGTTCCGCATCGGCGAGGAGCCCATCGCCAACACGATCTGGGGCGTGGACGGCGCCCTGACGCTGGAGCCGCGCTGGCTCACGCGCGCCCTCGACGCCCTCCCCCTGCTCCAGACGCGCGAGGCCAGCGCCATCAACGTCACCGGCGAGTTCGCCCAGCTCCTCCCCGGCCACACCCAGACGAACGCCTTCAAGGAGACCCAGCGCCGCCTCCGCAACGACAGCCGCAACTTCACCAGCGACGAGATCGAGGGCATCTCGTACCTGGACGACTTCGAGAGCTTCGAGAACACGTTCCCACTGATGCGCCCCGGCGCGTGGCGCCTGCCGGCGGCCCCGCTGCCCATCCCCGGCGTGCTCGACCCCACCAACAACCACCGCGCCGCCTTCGGCTGGTACTCCCTCAACCAGACCACCCTCCAGCAGCTCATCGACGTCGGCGCCGTGAGTGCCCTCCCTGCCGGCCTCCAGGCCTCGGTCGCCATCGTCGAGCCCGAGGACGTCTTCGACCGCCAGAGCACCTCGCAGGAGCGCACGCTGACCACGCTCGACCTCTACATCAACCCGCACGCGCGCGGCCCCTACAACCTCACCGAAGACCTCGACGGCTTCCTGCAGACCCCGCAGGACGCCTGGGGCGGCATGACCCAGCGCCTGACCGAAGGCTTCACGGACCTGACGCTCAAAAACATCGAGTTCGTCGAGTTCATCTTCAAACCCTTCGCCCACGGCGCCGACGATGAGGCCACGCTCTACGTGGACCTCGGCCAGATCTCCGAGGATGTCCTCCCCGACGCCAAGCTCAACACCGAGGACGGCCTGCTGCTGACCGAGCCCGGCGGCAGCTTCTCCAGCTTCGGCGCCCGCCTCTCGACGGGCCAGCAGGACCAGGTCATCAACCCGATCCAGGGGGAGCGCATCACCGAAGACCTCGGCCTCGACGGGCTCGCTTCGTTCCCGAACAACGCCTTCGCCGGGACGGACGGCGCCGAGTCCGAGCGCATCGCGCGCGACTTCCTCGCCGCTCTGGAGGGCGCGGCCGGCACGAGCGCCTTCTTCGCCCGCGAGCGCGCCAAGGCCCTCCGCGACCCCTCCGGCGACGACTACTACCACTACCTCGACCAGAGCTTCTTCGGCAACCCCGAGTTCTTCCCCGAGGGGGCGACCGTGCAGGACCGCTTCACGGCGTTCTTCACCGGCGGCGAGCTGAACTCGTTCGAGGCCCAGAGCCAGCTCAACGAGAGCCGCAGCTCGTCCGCCGTCGTCGGCAACACGCGCGTGCCGGACTCCGAGGATCTCAACATCAACTATACGCTCGACACCGAGAACAGCTACTACCAGTACGAGCTGCCGCTCGACAAGGAGCGGCTTGACGAGCTGGCCCGCATCGAGAACACGGACGACTACGTGGTGGGCAAGGTGGGCCGCAACCAGGACTGGTACCTCGTCCGCATCCCGCTCAAGGACTTCACGCGGTGCTACGGCAGCTTCCAGCAGGGCAACGACTGCGTGGAAGACTTCACGCTCGTCGAGGCGCTGCGCTTCTGGACGGCCGGCCAGCAGGCCCCGATGACGCTCCGCTTCGCCACGCTTGAGCTCGTCGGCAGCCAGTGGCGCAAGAGCGAGGCCGCGACGGCCGAGACCACGCCCGGCGAGGCCCCCCTCGACCCGCCGCTCGACACCCCGACCGACCCCCTCGACGACGCGCGCGTCTCCATCGAGAGCGTCAACAACGAGGAGGACTCCGAGTTTTACGCGATCCCGAACGGCACCGTCGTCAGCCAGATCCGCAACTTCACCGGCGAGCGGCGCGACGCCCGCGAGCAGGCGATGGTCATCCGCGCGCAGAACGTCCGCCCCGGGCGCCAGCAGGCCGTCTTCCAGACCTACAACCAGGGCCAGGACCTGCTCAAGTACCGGCACCTGCGCATGTTCGTCCACCTCCACGGCAAGAAGCGCGGCGGCGAGGAGCTGACCGAGGCGGACCGCGGGGCCGTGAAGCTCTTCGTCCGCCTGGGCGCGAACGAGACGACGGACTATTACGAGTACGAGCAGCCGCTCACGCCCAGCCCCCTCACCCAGATCCCCGAAGGCCGCGCCGCCCGCGCCGACTACCTGTGGCGCACCCGCGAGCCCGCCCCGGACGGCGGCACCATCGACGTCAACTCGATGAACATCGTCCTCGGCGCGCTCAACCAGCTCAAGTTCGAGCGCGACGAGAACGGCGTCCCGACCGACCAGATCTTCTGGAGCACCGACCCGCAGAGCAACCTGGGCGACGAGGTGGGCGGGCCGGGCGGCTTCGCGCCGGAGGGCACCCGCATCGGCGTGCGCGGCACCCCATCGCTGGCGCGCGTCACGACGATCGTCATCGGCGTCCGCAACGGCACCGAAGACCTCATCCTCGACGACGTCAGCATGTGGGTCAACGAGCTGCGCGTCTCCGGCTACGACGAAGACAGCGGCCTCGCCGCCGTCGTCAACGCGGACATGAAGCTGGCCGACCTCGGGCAGGTGCGCGCCAACTTCCGCACCCAGACCGACGGCTTCGGCGCGCTCTCCAGCACCCTCGACGAGCGCGACCAGTTCAGCCTCCGCGACTGGGGCGTCAACACGCAGGTCAACCTGGACAAGCTCATCCCCGAGCGCTTCGGCTGGTCCATCCCCGTCACGATGGAGGTCAAGAGCTCGTCCCGCACGCCCCGCTTCGACCCCAACCGGGGCGACGTGCGCGTGGAGGACCTGCTGCGGGCCGTGGAGGCCAACGAGAGCCTCTCCGAAGACTCGCTCGACGCGCGCCTGGAGCAGATCCGGGAGCAGGCCCAGACGGCCTCGCTCACCCGCTCGTTCACCACGCGCCTCCAGAAGCGCGGCTCCCGCTCGCGCCTGCTCCGCAACACGATCGACGGCGTCGGGATCTCGTACTCCTACACCGACTCCGACGGGCGCACGCCCAACCAGTCCATCAACGACCAGTGGCGGTGGTCGTCGGCGCTCCAGTACCGGCTCAACGTGCGCAAGCCGCGCGTGGTGCGGCCTTTCGGCTTCCTCGGCGAGGTGCCCGTGCTCGGCGTGCTGGGCGGCCTCCGGTTCAACTACCTGCCGCAGTCGGTCAACTTCTCCGCGAGCGGCACGCGCCGGTTCTCCGCGAGCAAGGAGCGCCCACCCGTGTTGCGCCAGAGCACCACGCTGCTGCCCGAGGACGTCGAGTTTCCCCTCCGCCCGCAGCACGCCTTCCAGCACAACCGGCAGTTCAGCCTCCAGTACAACCCCCTGGAGTTCCTGAACCTGAGCTTCGACACGAACACGGACCAGAGCCTCAACGCGCTCGGCGTCGATACCCTGTTCACCCTCATCCAGTACCAGACGGACGAGAACGGGGAGATCATCCTGGATGAGGAGGGGGAGCCGATCCAGATCCGCACGGCGCCGAGTACGACGAACCTGCTGCGCGAGAAGCTGGCCTCCGGCGAGATCAGCGAGGATGAGGTCGGCACGTCCGCCTTCCTCGTCGAAGACCTCGCGTTGCGCTCCACCGGGGCCGTCCTCGGCGACGTCTTCAACGGCTCGGCGCGGGCCGGCGCCGGCCTGCGCACGGAGCAGTACAACTCCCGCTTCAACGCCTCGCTGCGGCCCCGCTTCGAGCGGATCGGCGCGCTGGACTGGATCTCGGTGCAGGAGGTCGGCTACGGCTCCCAGTTCTCATGGCGCAACGGGCCGGTGGGCAACAACGCCGGCGCCACCGCCGGCGCCTCCATCGACCTGCGCGGGGGCCTGACGATCGAGCCCAAGACGCTCTTCCAGAAGTTCGGCTTCTACGAACGCATGGAGGAGATGCAGCAGCAGTACGAGCGACGCAAGCAGCAGGCGCGGCAGCAGCGCGACGAGGAGCGCACGCGCCGCCGCGAGGAGCGCCGCGCCGAGCGCGAGGCCGAGCGCGCTCGCCGAGCCGCCGAGGCCGCGGCCGACACCACCGCCGGCACGCCCCTCCCGGAGGTGCCCGCGCCGGAACCGGAGCCCGAGCCCGAGCCGGAACCGGAGGTGGAGCAGCCGCGGCAGCCGGCGCCGCGCAAGGTCATCGACGGGCGCCCCGCCGACGAGGTGGAGGGGCCCGGCCGCCCGGCGCCCGAGGCCGAGCCCGACACCACCGCCACCGAGAAGGGCCGCCTCAACCTGCCGCTGCCCAACCCCGTGGTGCTCCTCCGCCGCGCCGCGCTCGCCGTCACCGGCGTGCAAGACTTCACCGTCTCCTACACCGGCAACCGCCGCAACGAGTCCACCAACGTGGGCCGCATCGGAGACGACGGCGCCGTCTCGGTCAGCTACAGCCTGCTCGACGCCTTCCGGGGCAACGGCCCCAGCCTCGCCTACCGCTTCGGCCTGGAGGAGAGCATCGACCGCGAGCAGCGCCTGCTCAACGACCGGTTCCAGGTCACCGACGCCCAGACCGCCAGCGACCGCATCACGGCCCGCACCTCGATCAACCCGAGCCGCAACCTGCGCATCAGCCTCAACTGGAGCACCGAGCAGTCTACGCGCGACAACGTCGTCTTCCGCCAGATCAACCCGGACAGCATCGCCGCCACGCTCAACGGCGGCGGCGCCACCAAGGGCAAGATCTGGGCCTTCGGCGCGCGCTACGAGACCCTCTTCCAGCAGCAGTTCTCCACCTTCGCCCGCGACTTCGAGCAGAACTTCGACCCCGAGACGAACGCCATCCGGAGCCAGGCGCTGACCAACGACGGCGTCGTGGGCGACTTCCTCGGCGCCTACGTCAACGGGCCCGTGAACGGCCGCCGCCCCTTCCCGATGCCCAACTGGCAGATCGACTACAGCGGCATCTCGAACTGGCCCCTCATCCGCCGCCTCACCCGCAGCGCCTCGCTCCGCCACGGCTACAATGCGGACTACAACCTCGACTTCCGCACCGTCCCGCGCGCCGACGAGACCGGCGAGATCCCCCTCGCCGGCACCCTCCGCATTCTCTACGACATCCCGGACGAGGAGGAGGTCGTCGTCAACCGGGTCATCGTCAACGAGAGCTACCAGCCGCTCGTCGGGCTCGACCTCGGCTTCAAGGGCAACCTCCAGACCGGCATCGCCTGGAGCAAGACCAACAGCTACACGCTCAGCGCCTCCAACCTCGACATCACCGAGTTCAAGACGAGCGAGCTGACGCTGACGGCGTCGTACCGCATCCAGGGGCTGACCCTCCCCTTCTTCCGCCGGATCAAGAACCAGGTGGACCTCTCGCTCTCCGTCTCGCGCCTGGTCGAGGACGAGCGCAAGTTCTTGCTGAGCCGCGCCATCAAGGATGCCTCCGGCCTCCCCGGCGGCCCCCTCGACTTCGACGTGTCGCAGGCGCTGGAGCCGCCGTACGCCTCGCTGCTGCGGTCCAGCCAGCGCCTGAAGGCCTCGCCGCAGATCTCCTACCAGATCTCGAACCGCGTGAAGGTGGACGCCTTCATCCAGTACGAGAAGTTCGTCGGAGACAGCCAGCGGCCGTCCTTCACCACGGTCAACGGCGGCTTCAACTTCCGGGTCAGCATTTCGAGTTAGGGATTCGGGGCGCCCGTGCTCGGGGACCCCTCTGGAGAGGCTGAACTGAACCCCCGGAACGCCGTACCAGCCGGGCACTCATCCTCTTCTTCTATGCGAGACGTCGTCGTTTGTGAGCTGGGGCGCGTGGCCTACGAGCCCGCGTGGGCCGTGCAGAAGGCGGTCCAGGCACGGCTGATCGCGGCGAAGCGGGCGGCGCCGCCCGAGGCCCTGCCGCACGTGCTGCTGCTGGTGGAGCACCCGCCCGTCTACACGCTGGGCAAGAGCGGAGACGCCGCCCACCTGCTCCTCTCCGAAGACGCCCTCCGCGCGCGCGGCGCCTCCTTCTTTCGCATCGACCGGGGCGGCGACATCACCTTCCACGGGCCGGGCCAGCTCGTCGGCTATCCGATCCTCGACCTGGACCGCGTCTTCACCGACATCCACCGCTACCTGCGCGAGCTGGAGGACGTCGTGATCCGCACCTGCGCCGACGACGGCGTGCACGGCGGCCGGGTGGAAGGGCGCACCGGCGTGTGGATCGGGCCGGACGCCCGCGGCCCCGAGCGCAAGATCTGCGCCTTCGGCATCCGGTGCAGCCGCTGGGTGACCATGCACGGCTTCGCGCTCAACCTCAACACGGACCTCGCCTTCTTCGACCACATCGTCCCCTGCGGCATCGCGGACCGGGGTGTGACCTCGCTGGCCCGCGAGCTGGACCGCCCCGCAGACGAGGCCGCCGTGCGCGACCGGCTGCTGCACCACTTCAGCGTGCGCTTCGGGGCCTCGCTGACACGCCTCGCCGGCGCCGACGCCTTCGCGTTTCTCGAAGACCTCACGGGCGTAACGGGGTTGCAAACGCGGCTTCGGCCTGGGCCCCTTGCGGAACCGAACCGGCCCCTGCTCGGTGCGTAGGACCACGATCGCGTTGCCCCGGTAGGCCTTCGGTCCTACCTTTGGGGGCGCATCCGTCTCAGCCTGCTCCCTCACCCAAGCCCGAGCCTCGACGATGAAGGAATTCAATCTCGAACACTTCACCCGGCGTCTCATCACCGAAGCCCTCTTCTACGACGAGGAATACGGCGCGCTTGGCAACCTGAGCCTGATCGACCCGACGGCGCGCCAGGAACGCTTCGTGGCCTCCTACCTCCCTGAAGAAGGTCTCTTCGCCATCGAGGAAGCGACCGAGTGGGAGGAGCACGAGTTGGACGAGAACGACGAGATCGGCTACGTCCTCGCGGTGGACTCGGACGAGCACGGCACCTACGAGACGCCCGAGGAAGCCGCCGACGTGCTGCTCGGCCTCGCCCGCGATCACGGCCTGCTCCCGTCGATCACGCTGCTCTTCGAGGAAGACGAGGTGGTGTAGGGGGCCGGGAGGGCGGCGGACGCTCCCGCCCGGAGCTTCGGTCGCTTCGGCCGTCCATCCACACGCGCACGCAGGCTATGGTCCGGCTCTTCTTCGTGATCGGTGCAGTGGCGGCCGGGCTGGGCGTGGCGCTGGGCGCCTTCGGGGCGCACGGCCTCGCGGGCCGCGTCACGCCGGAGCGCCTGGAGACGTTCCGCACGGGGGTGCTCTACCACCTCGTCCACGCCCTCGCGCTGCTGGCGGTGGCCTGGGCGGCGGCGCAGTGGGGCACGTGGCAGGTGGCCTGGGCGGGCTACCTCTTCGCGGCCGGCATCCTGATCTTCTCAGGCAGCCTGTATCTGCTCGTCCTCACCGATACGCCGTGGCTGGGCGCCGTCACGCCGCTCGGCGGCCTCGCCTTCCTCGCCGGATGGGGGCTGCTGGCGTGGGGCGTGCTGCGCTGAACCTCACCGCAGCACCAGCAGCGGGCGGCTCTCGGAGGCCGTCGCCGTGCGCAGCTCGTAGACGTAGAGCCCGGCGGCCAGGCCGGCGGTGGCGAGGCGGTGCTGATGGCGGCCGGCGGCCTGCGCGCCCAGGTCCTGCACCTGCACGCGGCGGCCGAGCGCATCGTAGACGGCAATCGTCACGGCGGCCGGCTCGTGGAGCGTGTAGCCGATGGTCGAGGCATCCTGCGCGGGATTGGGGTAGGCGCGCTCCAGCGTGAACACGGCCGGCTGCGCAGGCGCCTCGGCCGCGACGCCGGCGTCGCCGTACATCACGTGGCTCGCCGTGTAGATGTGATCGCCGGTTTCCTCGTCGTCGCCGTTGGCGGCGTTGGCGGCTACGTAGATCATCACGGAGTCCAGCGAGGCGTCGAGCGGGGCATGCCAGCGGACCGTCCACGCGTTCTGCAGACGCCCCGCGTCCGTCTGCGTGATGTAGTTGCCCGTCACGAAGCGCGTGGTGGTGGCATCGACCAGGTCGAGCCCCCCTACGTGGTCGAAGAATCCGGCGTCGGCATCGAACGCCTTCACGGCCACCTGGAAGCCGAACACGCTACGCCCAGGCTCCTCGACGCGGATCGTGATGTCCACTGCATCCCCCCCATTGATCTCTTCCGGTGCGTCGATGACGAGGGTTCCGGGGCCCGCGTTCAGCTCGGCGTCCCCGTGGCAGTCGCTGGTAGCGCAGGTCAGCTCGTTGGAGAAGGGCGTGACGGGGGCCCCGGTGCGGGAGCCGGGCGACCCGCCGGGGTTCGTGAGCGCCAGACTCGGGTAGAGCAGGAGGCTGGCGGCGAGCAGACCGGCGGCAATGAGCCATCCACGCATCAGGAGCGGCGTTCGGGTTTCGGGGATCGTGCTTCTCTTACAACCTAATCGTCCACGGCACCCATAACCTAACCGCCGGCCGCACCCGTGCGCGCCACGGATCCGTCCCGCTTCCGTGGCGAAAGTGTCACCGCGAGGCGCCTTCCGGCGCCCGGATCTCGAACGGTACGGCCCGCCCGTTGAGCGTCAGCGTGTAGTGCCCGACTCCGTACGTCCCGTCGAGCTCCACGTAGAAGCGGTAGGGGCGGCGGACGCTGGCGCAGATGGCGCCCTCGGGCTTCCGCATCTCCAGCGTGAGGTCGATGAGATGCCCGGTCCGCTGCTGCGCTACGCCGTGCAGCACCGAGCATGCGTCCGGAAAGGCGCCCTTGACGAGCACCTCGACGGGGACGGCCTGCCCCTCGACCGGCAGCTCCGGCGAGAAGGCCGCCGCGCGCACGACGGCCGTGTCGAACGGCGCGGGGTAGAAGAAGTAGGACGTCGCCGAGTCGGGAGGAGCGAGCGTCAGCGTGCGGCGGCCGTCCGGCCCCTCGCCTTCGTAGCGATGGCCGAAGCGCTCGTCCGGGGGTTGCTCGCCGGGGCGGGGGCCGGAGCAGGCCGCCATGCCGAGCACCAGCCCGAGCACCACCGCCCGGGCGACGACCGTAGAGCGCGCAGGCACCATGCGGGCGCGCACCGCCGGAGGGCGGCTCACTCGGACTCCTGGAGCAGGGCGACCTCCTCGGCCGACGCCGCCGTGTCTGGCACGTGCTCGATGGGGGCGTCACCCCAGAGCCGCTCCAGGTCGTAGAAGGCGCGCTTCTCGGAGATGAAGATGTGCACGACGAGGTCCACATAGTCGAGCAGCACCCACTGGCGGTGCTCCACGCCCTCGCGGTGCCAGGGCTTCTCGTCGCACTGCTCCACGATGCGCTCCTGGACGGCCTCGGAGATGGCCTTCACCTGGAGGTCGGCGTCGGCCGAGCAGACGACGAAGTAGTCTGCCACGCCGCTGACCTCGCGCATGTCGATCACGGTGATGTCGTGGGCCTTCTTGCCGAGCGCGGCCTCGACGGCGTGGGCGGCGAGGATGCGGGCCGGGGTCTGGGTCTTGCGTTGCTTGTCTCGGCTGCGTGCCGGGGTGAATTCGCTGGTGAGACGCATAAGCGTGAAGACAGCCTCTCAGGTTGATGATACGGAAGACGACCGGGGGATCGCTACGGGTTCATACGCGGTTCGGATACGCGGCGCTCCCGCCGGGGCCCCTAGTCGTCGCGAAACGGGGGCAACGTCGCATAATCTTTGCCAATGACGACGGAGGCGTCGAGGAAGTAGTCCTGCCGGATCTCCTCGCGGACGCGGTCGTCGGGCAGTTCGAGCGCCTCGGCCACGCGCCGCGCCACCTCCGCATTGCCCACCCGGTCGATCACGACGGTCTCGGCGACGTCGAACGAGCTGTAGTTGCCCATCTCGACGACGTCGAAGCCGCGCCCGCGCAGGTACTCCGTCATCGCCTGCGCCAGCCCTTCGGCGCCGGAGCCGTTGCGCACTTCTACCTGGATGAAGCCTCCGGCGAGGGGCGCGGCGTCCTCGGGGCGGGTGGGATCCGGGGCGGGCCAGAAGACGCGGGCCACGAGGGCGTAGAGCAGGTACAGGGCCACCACCCCGAGCACGCCGAGTGCCACGGTGAAAAGCACGCTCCTGCCCTGCTCCCTGCTCATATGCCTCTCTGCGTGAAGATCGGGGCGGTCGGATGCGGTCTCGTGCGCGCCGCGCGCGGCACGCCGCGCCCTCCCCCAAGAAAACACTTTCACGGCTGGGCTACAAGCACAGAGCGCGGCGCCCCGAACCGGACCGCCGCGCTCTGTGCCGGACGCCGCCGCACGGCTACTGCCCGTCGCGCCAGAAGAGATCAGGCGAGGCGCCGCGGTGGAGCGCCGCATCGTACCCGAAGGCGCCGGGGCGGTAATAGCCGTAGGGGCTCATGTACCGCCCGTAGGGGCTCTGGCGCACCTGGAAGTGCAGCTGAAACTTCTCACTGGGCCGGTAGGCGACCTCCGCGTTGCGCAGGAAGAACCGGGCCTGGTTCTGCTCCTGCCCGAAGAAGCTGCCTCCGCCCCCATTGAACGGCGAGTAGGCCGCGCTGAGATCGACGCGGGCAGCGAGCTTGTCGTTGAACTGCCACGCCATCGTGTTCGTGTACATCCCCAGCGACGACGTCTGCCCGCCGAACGAGCCCATGCTGAACTCGACGCTGTGCCGCATCTGGAAGATCGCCGGGTTGAAGACCTTGTTCAGCAGAAAGCCCGCCGCGCCGGAGTCGTAGAGGCGGGCCGGGGCGCGCTGCTCCAGGGCGTCGGTGCGGAGCTGCGCCTGCGCGGGCACGGCGAAGCCGAGGAAGGCGACGAGGCAGAGCAGAGACAGCGTGTTTCGCATCGGGCGTCTCGAAATCGAGGAACGGGGTTGGCCGGAGTATAGCGGGGTTTACCCGCGATTGTCAATACAAAGGCGTTCGCTATTTGTTCTACCACCAGCGCCGAACTTCGGGGCATTCCGAGGGGACCTGCATCGCGCCTGGCACGTTTCTACGCCCACTCCGCCTACCTCGTCTCTCCCCCGGCTCCCCCCGCATCGCCATGACGATCCTCGCCCTCGAAAGCTCGTGTGACGACACGGCCGCCGCCGTGACCGCCGGGGGGCGGCTCTGCGCGAGTGTCGTCGCGGCGCAGGACGTGCACGAGGACTTCGGTGGCGTGGTGCCGGAGCTCGCCTCGCGGGACCACCAGCGGCTGATCGTGCCCGTGGTGGAGCGCGCGCTGGTCGAGGCGGGCGTGGCCCCGCCGGACCTCGACGCGGTGGCCGTCACGTACGGGCCGGGGCTGGCCGGCTCGCTGCTCGTCGGGCTCAGCTTCGCCAAGGCGTACGCCTTCGGGTTGGGCGTCCCCCTCATCGGCGTCAACCACCTGGAAGGGCACCTCTACTCCGTCTTCATCGAGGACGATCCGCCCTTCCCCTACCTCTGCCTCGTCGTCTCCGGCGGCCACACCCTGCTCGTCCGCGTCGGCGACGGCTTCGCGCTCGACGTGCTCGGGCAGACCCGCGACGACGCCGCCGGCGAGGCTTTCGACAAGGTCGCGCGCCTGCTCGGGCTGGGCTACCCCGGCGGCCCCGCCATCGACGCCCTCGCCCGGCGCGGCGACCCCACCTTCCACGCCTTCCCCCGGACGCGCCTCGACGGGCTCGACTTCTCGTTCAGCGGCCTCAAGACGTCCGTCCTCTACTACCTCAACAAGTTCTCCGACGAGGAACGCGCCCAACTCCTCGAAGACCACCTGCCCGACCTCTGCGCCGCCTTCCAGCAGGCCGTCGTGGACGTCCTCACGGACGCCCTCCGCCGCGCCATGGACGAGACGGGCATCCGGCACGTGGCCATCGTGGGCGGCGTCTCGGCCAACACGGGCCTGCGCGAGGCGGCCACGGCCCTCACCGACGCCGAGGGCGCCACGCTCTACGTGCCACCGCCGGCCTACTGCATGGACAACGCCGCGATGATCGCCGTGGCGGCCCATCACAAGCTGGGCGCCGGCCTCACGAGCCCGCTGACCCTCACCGCCCGCCCCAACCTCGCGCTCGGCGGCGTCGGCGCTCGCTGACCGGCCGCCGCCCGTCCCTCGCTGCCCCCTTCTCGCCCCGACGCATGCCCGCAGACGCTCTCCGCACCGCGCTGGCGCTCCTCGATGCCGCAGACCCCGCGCCCCCCGACGCGCCCTCCGAGGCCGACCTCCGGCCCTGGCGCGACCGCATCGACGCCATCGACCGGGCCGTGCTGCACCTGCTCAACGAGCGCGCGCGCTCGGCCAACGTCATCGGCCACATCAAGAAGCAGCTCCGCCTGCCCGTCTACGCGCCGCGCCGCGAAGAAGAGGTGCTCCGCAACGTGATGGAAAGCAACCGGGGGCCGCTGCCGCCCACCGCCGTCCGCCACATCTTCGAGCGCATCATCGACGAGACCCGGTCGCTCGAACGCCATCGCTACCAGGACGAACCCGAATCCTGAGTGGGCGTTTGGAGGGCACGCCGGGGCGTCCTCCGCTGCCCGGCGCCCCGGTCTCCTCCTCCGAACCTTCGCCGGCCCCATCCTCCGCCTCGCATGAAGATCCTCATCAAAGTCGGCCTCGCGCTGCTCCTCGCCGGCCTGCTCGCCGGAGGGGCCGGGGCCTATCTGCTGTTCGCGCCCAACACGTCCGTCTACGAGGGCGAGCGGAGCGTCAAGATTCCGCCGGGCACC
>JAWWAN010000042.1:0-12835 GCA_033721675.1 Rhodothermales bacterium
CGCGCCGATCCAGAGGGCACCGCCGGGGCCCTCGGCGAGCGAGCTGATCTCGTTGCCGGCGAGCCCGTCGGCCGTGGTGAACGTCGTCGCCTCACCGCCCTGCATCCGGGTGAGGCCGCCGCCGCGCGTGCCGATCCAGAGGGCGCCGTGGCGGTCTTCGAGGAGGGCCGAGACGAAGTTGTTCTGGAGCTCGCCGCTGCGCTTGTCGAAGGTCTGCATGCCCAGCCCGTCGAAGCGGACGAGCCCCTCCTGCGTGCCGAGCCACAGGTACCCGTCGCGCGTCTGTTCGAGCGCCATGACGGAGTGCTGGGGCAGGCCGTCGTCGCCCGTCCAGACGTCCATGCGGTACTGCGTCAGCAGCTTGGCCGGGTCGAGGGCCTGCTGCGCCGTGGCCGGCGCCGCCAGGGCCAGCAGCCCGAGCAGGCAGAGGGTGGTATGGAGGAGGCGACGGATCATGCGTGCCCCCGAGTCCGCACAGACCATGCCGGATGCGCCGCCGCGTGCCCGTGCCGGGCGAAGCGGAGCGTGAAGACGCTGCCCTGCCCCTGCGTGCTCTCCGCCGAGATGGCCCCGCCGACGACGTCGACCAGGCGCTTCGTGATAGCCAGCCCCAGGCCGATGCCCTCGTGCGAGCGCGTCAGGCCGGACGACTCCTGCGTGAAGGCCTCGAAGAGCTGCGGCTGGAAGGCGGGGTCGATGCCGATGCCGGTGTCTCGCACGCGCACCAGGGCGTCTGCGCCCTGGCAATCCACCTCCAGCACCACCTCGCCGGTGTCGGTGAACTTGAGGGCATTGTCGAGCAGGTGATCCAGGGCGCGGGCCAGCGCATCGGCGTCCAGCAGCGCCTCGACGGGGCCGCGCGCGGCGGCGTGGACGCGCAGGGTCAGCCCCTTGCGGGCGGCCAGGTCGGAGAAGCGGTCGCGGGCGCGGTAGGCGGCGTGCTTCAGATCCACCGGTTCGAGCGCGAGCTCCAGGTTCTCGGCCTCCAGCCGCGAGAGCTGGTGCACGGCGTCGAGGGTCTTCATCAGGCGGCGCCCGTTCTCGTCGATGTGCCCCGCGAATTCCTTGAGTTCGCCCGGCGCCTCGGAGGCCAGCAGCTGGGCGTAGCCCTGGATGGCCGTGAGCGGCGTTCGGAACTCGTGGTTCATGTTGTTGAGGATGGCCGTCTTCAGGCGTAGCGAGGCCTCCGCCTGGTCCTTGGCGGCCACGAGCTTCTCCTCGTAGTGGCGGCGCTCGGTGAGGATCGTCTCGACCTGCTTCTGCACCTTGCGCTCCAGGCTCTCGTTGAGGGCCTTGAGGGCGCGGGCCTGCCGCTCGATCTGGTCCTTGGCGGTGCTCAGGTCCTGGGTCCGCACCTCGACGAGCTGCGCCAGCTCGCGCTCGCGGGTCCGGAGGTGCCGGACGCGGATGCGGTAGACCGCGAAGACGGCGCTCAGCAGCACGAGCGCGCAGAGGGCGGCGAACCAGAGGGTCTGGTAGAAGAAGGGCTGGAGGTAGAGCGGGAGCGTGGCCACCTCGGTGCTCCAGACGCCGTCGCTGTTGCGGGCCATCACGCGGAAGACGTAGCGGCCGGGGGGCAGGTTGGTGTAGGTCGCGCTGCGCAACGCACCGGCCTCCTGCCACTCGGTGTCGTAGCCGTCGAGCCGGTATCGGAACCGAATCTGGTCGGAGGCGATGAGGCTGGGCGCCGTGTAGGCGAAGGCGACTTTCTTGAGGCCGGGCGGCACCGACAGCGAGTCCGCCGGGGCGGCGGAGCGGTTGTCGAGCCAGACGGTCTCGATGACGACGGGCGGGGGCACGGGGTTGGGGTAGAGGTTGGCCGGGTCCACCCGGACGGCCCCCTGCACGCTGGCGAACCAGAGCGTGCCGTCGGGCGCTTTGGCGGCGGCCGGTTGCACGCCACCGTTGAACTCGGGGCTGCGCAGGCCGTCGGCGGTGCCGTAGCTCGTAGACGTGAAGCCGTCGAGCTCGCCGGCGGCGACGCGCTCCAGCTCCTGCCTGGCGACGTGGAAGAGGCCCCGGTTGCTGCTCATCCAGAGGCGGCCGGCGTGGTCTTCGAGGATGCTGTAGACCTTGTCGTCGAAGAGCCCGTCTCGGGAGGTGAAGCCCGTCAGCTGGCCGTCCTTGTAGCGGTGGAGGCCGCCCTCGTAGGTGCCCACCCAGAGCGCGCCGTCGGCGTCTTCGTGCAGCGCCGTGATCAGGTCGCTGCCCAGCCCGTCGGCGGAGGTGAGCTGCTGTACCTGCCCATCGCGGTAGGCGACGAGGCCGGCGTCGTAGGTGCCTACCCAGAGGGTGCCGGCGGCGTCTTCGTGCAGCGCCGTGACGAGGTTGCTCGGAAGGCCCTCCTCGGTCGTGATCCGGTCGAAGCGGCCGCCGTGGAACCGGGCGATGCCGCCCTCGGTGCCGATCCACAGATCCCCCCGCGCGCCGGGCGCGAGGGCATAGATCTGGTCGCTGGGGAGGCCCTCGGCCGTCGTGTAGGTGGTGAAGGCGCCGCCCTGGAAGCGGCTCAACCCCCCGCCCAGCGTGCCGACCCAGACCGCCCCGTCGTCCCCGGCGTAGACGCTCATCACGTCGTCGTGGGCGAGCTGCTCACGCGTGGAGAAGGTGACGAACTTGCCATTGCGGATCTGGTGTAGCCCCTCCACCTCGGTGCCGATCCAGAGGCTGCCTTCCCGGTCTTCCAGGAGGGTCATCACGCGGTTGCGGAGCACCTCGGCGCGTTCCACGCGGGCACTCCGGCCGGCCCCAGCGGCCGGCTCCGGAAGCAGGCGGCGCACCCCCGCGTCGGTGCCGATCCAGAGCGAGCCGCGGCGGTCTTCGTGCAGCGCCCAGATGCCGGCGCTCTCAGAGTCGAGCGGGTAGGGGCGCAGGGCGGCGCCGGTGCCCCGGTAGAGCCCCTGGCGGGTGCCCACCCAGAGCGTGCCGGCGCGGTCCTCGTGGATGGCCAGCACGGTCTGCGCGCCCAGCACCTCGGCAGCGTATGGGGCGAGGCGGCCCTCCTGGAGGACGTGCAGGCCCGCGCTGGTGCCCACCCAGAGCGTGCCGGCGCGGTCCTGATAGAGTTCGGTGACCTGCGTCTCGAAGCCGCCGGCCGCGTCGGGATAGCGGCTGTAGCGGCCGTCCGCGTAGCGAAACAGCCCGTCCCCCCAGGTCCCGATCCAGAGGACGCCCTGGTCGTCTTCGAGCAGCGCCTCGACGTCGGCGCTCGCCAGCCCCTCCTCGGCGCCAGCGGCCACGAAGCGGCCGTCGGCATAGTGCAGCAGGCCGCCGCCGCGCGTGCCGATCCAGAGGGCGCCGTGGCGGTCTTCGAGGAGGGCCTTGACGGTGTGGTTCCCCGCGAACGCATCGACGGTGTGCTTGTCGAAGACGGTGAAGCGGACACCGTCGAAGCGGGCGAGACCCTCCTGCGTGCCGAGCCACAGGTAGCCGTCGCGCGTCTGCTCCAGCGCGAGGGCGCTGTTCTGCGGCAGACCGTCCTCGCTCGCCCAGCTCCGGTGGACGTACTGCGTCAGCGCCTTGTTCGGGTCCAGCCCCGGCGCCGGCTGCGCGTGCGCGGGCGGCAGGAGGAACAGCCCCAGCACCACGGCGAGGAGCGCGATATGGAGACGGACGTTCAAGAGGGGCGCGTACAGGGGGATCGGAGAGGATGGCCGAAACACTTGTGCCCGGATATCGACCGGGGCGCCACGGCGCTTAATACGGTGGCGGGCTCGGGCAAGGGAATGAGGCAGGGATCGGGCCAATCTGCGCGAGCCGCTCGGGGGGCGGGCTCGCCTTCGCCGGAGCGGCCCGCGTGGTTACTTAACTACCCAGCGAGATTACCGCTCGTAACGCCGGCTCCGCCTACCGGGAGGCATCGAGATATGGCGGAAGGAGACGCAAAAAAAATCGGCCGCGCTCTCGTACCAGACTCGCGATGTCTACATGGCACCTGGAACGCCGCCCCCTCAGAGGGTCCAGTCCTCCTCGGCCTGGATGGCGGCCCGCGCGTCGCTGAAGGAGGTCACCTCGGAAGGCGCCGGTGTGGTGCCGTCGCCGCGGCGGCGCTCGCGCATCAGGTCTGCGATGCTGCGGCGCTTGATCATGTCTGAGAGCCCCTGCAGACTCTGGTACTCGATGCCGAAGCGGTCCAGCAGATAGTCCTGCGCCTCCTTGAGCTGCTGCACCCGTCCTTCGCGCATCTCGCGCTTGAGCGCGTTCCAGGCGGCATCGGTCATCCGTTCGGTGCTGCCGCCGATGGCCTTTTCTTCGAGCAACAGGTCGAGGCCGCCGCGCTTGTAGGTCTTCCACCAGCGCTGGAGCTGGCGCTCGCTGTAGCCGAGGATCGGCGCGAGCGTGCGGCGGCTGTCGCAGACGCCCGTCTTGAGCAGGCGCAGCATCTTGACCCGGTCGCAGAGGGCCTGGCCGCGCAGGCTCCGCTCGAGCTGTTCGAGCGTTTCTGCGCTCTCGCGGATCTGATCTGGATAGTGCGTACGCATACGTAAGAAGACGGGCTATTCCGGGGGGAGCAGGATGCAGACATTGCGAATCTGAATGCACCCGGCATCGATGCAAGAAGCGATCCACCACGGCCCGCACCGCCAGAGGTGGACGTGTTCTTGCACGTGACCGCAGCACACCCGGCCGCACCGGCCCTGCCAGATGCTCTCACCTCTGTAATACCGGCTTACAACATGCAGTATAAAGTGGAGATCCGCTCGCTCTTTTTCGCGCCGATTTTTTTTATCGCGGCGCTCCTCACCGGCTGTGCCGGGGACGTCGTCGGTACGTCCGGCGAAGACGCCGCGCCGCGCGTGGCAGAGATGGCGGAGGGGCCGAAGCTGCGCATGGCCCACCTGATGGACCGCACCAAGAACAACTACGTCCGCGCTGCGGACGGCACGTACTTCAAGAAAGGCAAGGGGAAGGGCAACGGCGGGGGCCAGGAGGGCGGCACGGTCTCGCTCGTCATCGGCACGCGCGAGCCCATCCTGGACATCGACCGGTTCCTGGAGCGCCACCGCCTGCTCATGCGCTACGAGTATGAAAACGCCTTCACCGGCCTGGCCGCCGAGATCGACGAGGCCCGCCTGGACAGCTTCCTGCAGGCCATCGAGGACGATCCCGAGATCGAGTGGGTCGAGCCGGACCTCTTCATCACGCCCGAGCAGCGCGACGACGCCCAGCAGAACTCGCGCGACCAGGTCGTCCCCTGGGGCATCGCCCGGGTGGGCGCCCCCGAGAGCTCCGCGCAGGCCGGCGATGGCCGCGGCGCCGTGGACGTCGACCTCTTCATCCTCGACACGGGCGTCAAGGAGAAGGACCTCACCGTCGCCGGCAGCGCCCGGTTCTTCCCCCAGCGCGACGGCACGCGGTCCAGCACCGACCAGAACGGCCACGGCACGCACGTGGCCGGCACCGCCGCCGCCGTGGACGACGCGAAGGACGTCGTCGGCGTGGCCCCCGGCGCGCGGATTCACAACTTCAAGGTGCTCGACGACCACGGCCAGACCGAGATCTCGAACGTCATCGCCGCGGTGGACTCGCTGATCGCCTACAAGCGCGCGCACCCCGGCACGGACATGGTCGCGAACCTGAGCTTCGGCGCGGACATCGGCACGACCGACTACAACGCGCTCGACCGGGCGGTCCGCCAAGCCCTCCTCGAAGGCATCGTCTTCGTCGTCGCCGCGGGCAACGACGGCATCGACGCCGCGACGGTCACGCCGGCGCACGTCGAGGAGGCCATCACGGTGGGCGCCTACGACGTCTACCAGCGGTTCGCGTGGTTCTCCAACCACGGCCCGGTGGTGGACCTGAATGCGCCCGGCGTGGACGTGCTCTCGCTCGACATCGCGCCGCCGAGGGGCAAGAGCAGCAAGCTGATGCGGATGACTGGTACGTCCATGGCGGCGCCGCACGTGGCCGGCGCGGCAGCCCTCTACCTCGCGCAGCACCCGGGCGCCTCGCCTGCCGCCGTGCGGGAGGCGCTGGTGGCAGCGGCCCGGCCGCTGGTCTATGGGCGGCCCGAGGGCACCACGAATCTGAGTCTCTGGGTGGGAGACTGGTAGACCTGCGCTGTGGGCGGCCTCGTGCCGTCCATGCGCCGTGCGGGGCAGGCCGGGCAGGGGGGTCCGTGTCTGCCCCGCCGGCATTTTAGGCCGGCGCTCCCGCCGGCAGAGCGGCCCCGCCCGGGGGGTTGGCGCAGCGCCTTCCCGCCGGCGGCGGCCCGCTTTTTGAGGATCCGCATGGCAGCATGCTTCGATGCGCCGCCGTGCGGGTGCCGCCCGAGGGCCTGCACGCCGGCCATGCCGTCCTCCTGATTCGCCGTACGTACCCATGCCTACTACCCCGCGCCTGCACCTGCTCGTCGTCGAAGACGATCCGTCGATCCAGCTTCTGTTGAGGCGCCTGCTCCAGGCGCACTTCGCGGTCCACGTCGTCGCTGACGCGACCCAGGCCCTGGAGGCGGCCCGGCAACGCACGTTCGACCTGTTTCTGCTGGACATCAACCTGGGCGAAGGTCGCGACGGCGTGGAATTGCTGGCGGCGCTGCGGCGCATGCCGGGCCAGGCCGAAGCGCCGGCCGTGGCCTGCACCGCCTACGCGCTCCCGCAAGACCGCGAGCGCTTCCTGAGCGCCGGCTTCGACGCGTTCGTCGGCAAGCCCTTCACGCGGCGGCACCTGCTCGCCGCACTCGGGCGGTTCCATCCCGAGGTGTTGCCTCCCGGCCCGCCCCGCCGCCGGCCGACCCCGGCGTAAGCCCGAGGCGCGCGGACTCCCCGGCCAGTGTTGCCCCTGTGACGGCGATCCGCTAAACTGTGCGGGTGCGGCCTCCGGCCGCGCTCTCGCCCGCCCCCGCCCTCGCGCCGTCCTCGCCATGTGCCTGTTCCGCTGGTCTGGCCTGTTGAGCCTGGCACTTCTGATGGCCTCCTGCGGCGGGCCGCCCGCCGCCGCCCCCGGTACCCGCATGGTGAGCACCGAGGCCGTCCGCGCGCTGCTCGCCGACGCCCTCGACGGCGCCCCGCTGACGCGCGGTGCGCTGGTGGACCGCCTCGGGCCGCCGCTCCGCACCCGCGCCGCCGGCCCGGACTCGCTCGAAACGCTCGTCTACCACGGCCTCGAGCTGATGCTGCACGGCGCGGCACCCGGCGGCCTGGCCCGCATGGCCCTCACCGATGCCCGCTACACCTCGCCGGAGGGCCTGCGCGTCGGCTACGCCCATGACTACGTCCGCACGACGCTCGGCCGCCCTACCGAGCAGGCCCCGGCCCGGCTCCTCTACGCAAAGCCCGGCCCCCCTCCGTGCACCCTCGTCGTCTACCTTGAGGCGGACAAGGTGAGCCGGCTCGAATGGTTCTTCGACGCGCCCTGAACGCCGGCCGTTTCAGCGAGCGGGGCCGGCCTGTTCCAAAGGCCAGATTGCCACGTGCAGCTCGTCTGCGTGGTGGAGCAGGGGCGGCGTGGTGGGCTCGGGCAGGCCGTGGGCCGCGAGCATCGACGAGCGGTAGTGGTGCAGCATGGCGTCTCGCAGTGGCCAGGGCGGGTGGTGGATGCGCCCCCGGTACAGCCGGCCCCCGCGAGCAGAGAAGAGGTAATAGCGCTCGGTGAGGAAGAAGTCGAGCGAGGCGGGCTCGGGCTCGGGCCGCGCCGCCCCCGGCGTCCAGACGCCCTCGAAGAAGGCGGGAGGCGCACCCCGGTGCGTGCGGCGCGACGCATAGTCGATGCGCCCGTCGCGCCGGCGGTCGAGCCGCATCGCGGCATCGAAATACGGGAGGTGGAAGAACCGGCGGGCGACCCGCACCGCCAGCCGCCCGGAGGCATCGAGCGAGAAGAACCAGACGCCGGGTACGCCCTGGTGGTGGACGTAGGTGCGGACGTTCAGCTCGTGGAAGCGGCTGACGCCGGGCACGGCCGGCAGCCCGGCAGGGCGGATGCCCCACATCGTGAAGGGGACCACGCCGATCCACGCCGTGCCGCCGAACGCGTCGATCTCCAGGCGCGGCGGGATGAGCGGCCGCAGCAAGGCCGCGTCGATGGGCCAGTGCATGAACAGCAACGCACCCCACGACTGGTGCATCGCGGGGCGCGTGTCCGGCCGCCGGCGCGGCGCCGCTCGGTCGAGGTCGGTCATGGGCGATGGGGGAGTATGCTCGGGTCCGAGCCTTCAATAACCCCATCGCGCCGGTCAACCGCCACCCTCCGCCGCGTTCTGCGAGAGGATCAGCGCCGTGTAGGGCGGCAGCGCGAGGGTCCCGCGCACCGCGCCGTCCTCGCCGGCCTCGGCCTCCACAGTGTGCACGGGATGGTCGTCGAAGGCGTCGCTGTACCCGCCCCAGTCGCTGTTCAGGCGGACGTGCCATGTGCCCGCCTGCGGGAACGCGATCTCATAGGCGTCATGCGCGCAGTTTGCCAGGTTGATCACCACGACGGTGCTGTCGGCCGGGCCGCCGTCGGCCCAGCGGTGGTAGGCGAGCACCTTACCGACGTCGTTCTGGTGGAAGACGTCGAGGTGTTGCCCCGTGAGGCCACGCGTGGTGCCGTGGAGGTTCCGGCGGAGCGCGACGAGGTCGCGGTAGAGCTGCGTGATGCCGGCGAAGTCGTCGGCGCGCGTCCAGTCCAGCGGGCGGGTGTCGTCGAAGTGGCGATCTTCGAGGAGTTCCTGCCCCTGAAAGATCATCGGAATGCCGGGGGCGGTGAAGACGAGGACGGCGCCGAGGGTCGAGCGTTTCTGGGCGGCGCGGCCGTCCGCCTCGCCCGGCGCGATCTCTTCGGGCACGCGGGCCTGCCCGTTGGCCACCTCGTCGTGCGATTCCGTGTAGACCACGCGGCGGAAGGCGTCGTCGCCGTAGCGATGCTGGAGCGCGTCGCGGACGGCGCCGACGTTGCGGTCTTCGTCGCGCGCGGCGATGAGCGCGGCGCGGACGGGATGGACGAAGGCGGCATCCCACTGCGCGCTGAAGCCCGCCCCGCCGTGCTCGGGCGGCGCCGTCACGGCCGCGTCGTTCTGCAGGTCTTCGGCGATCATCAGCGTGCCCGGCCGCTGCGCCTGCACCTCGCGGTTGATAGATTGCATCAGCTCCCACCCCTCGATCAGGTTCTCGCCCGAGGCGTCGAAGTGGGTGCGGCGGATGAAGACCGTGCCGTCCCACCGGAGGCCGTCCAGGTGGAACTCGTCGAGCCACGTCCAGACGCTGTCCCGGATGAAGCGGCGGACCTCCTCGCGGCCGTAGTCCGGGCGGGTGGCGCCCCACGGCGTCTCGGCGCGGGGGTCGTTGTAGAAGTAGATGCCGCCGTAGTCGCCCTCGTGCCAGCCGTCGAAGCGCCAGAGGTCGAGGTCGGAGGGCCCGAAGTGGTTGTAGACGACGTCGAGCAGGACGGCGAGGCCGCGGCGATGGGCTTCGCGCACGAACCGCTTGAACGCGTCCGGCCCGCCATAGGCGCTCTCCACAGCGAAGAGGTGCGCCGGGTTGTAGCCCCACGACACGTCCCCGGCGAACTCGGCCAGCGGCATCAGCGAGACCGCGTTGACGCCCAGGTCGACGAGGTGGTCGAGCTGCCGGAGGGCCCCGTGCAGGTCGCCCGGGCCGTCATCCTCCGGAGCGAAGGTGCCCACGTGCAGCTCGTAGAGCACCAGCGCGTTCCACGCCGGCCGCTCGAAGGCATCGCCCTCCCAGTCGAACGCGGCGGGGTCGTAGACGAGCGCGTTGCCTACCGAGTTGGTGAGGCACCGCGCGTACGGGTCGTTGCGGTCGAACGTCGCGCCCCCGGCGGTGAGGACGAACTTGTACGCATCCCCCGCCGCCACGCCGCCGACGAACGTGCTCCACGTGCCGCCGTCCTCGGGCGCCATCGGATGCGCCGCGCGCGACCAGCCGTCGAAGCTGCCGGTGACGAGGACGGCCTCGGCGTACGGCGCCCACACGCGGAACGTGGCCCCGCCGTCGTGCAAGACGGCGCCCATGCCGGGGTGCTCCGACGGGTGCCCCGTCGCGGGTGCGTCCTTCTCGATCGTTTCCATGCCTCTGCGGTTTGCCGGCGTGCGGGATGAGGACGGGTCGGTCCTCGGAACGGGCCGTTCTACCCGGCAGTCCCCGTGAGATCCGGCGCGGCGGTGTGTGGCTGTGACAGGGCCGTAATTCCGGCCCGCAGAGGCATGATCTTTCACAACAAGAAAACGCCCCGGCCTCCGGAGAGGCACGGGGCGCATCGGCGTGGCGCCTGCTGGGCGCTGTTCGAACCCGATACCGTGCGGCGGCTTCGGACTATAGCGGCGCTATTGCGCTTCTGACACGCTGGCACACGGAGCAAATACACCGTAGGTTGTATCAAGCCTGGCATCGACATACCGTCTACAACCGATGAAGCGCGAAGCATCCATAGATCAGGCACTTGCTGAAGCGCGGCAGCACCTCACCAGACTCTACGGCGAGCGCTTGCGGCACGTCATTCTCTTCGGCTCTCAGGCACGCGGCGACGCCCGGCCTGATAGCGACATCGACGTGCTGGTCGTCCTGGCGAGCCCTTTCCACCTCTACACCGAGACGAAACGCCTGGTCCACCTCGAACGAGATCTCTTCGAGCGCTATCGATTCGATTTCTCCTTTCGGGTGTACGACGAGGAAACCTATCAGGACACGGAGCGCCGATTCATCCGCACGGTACACGATGAGGGCGTGGCCCTGTGAAGGATGTGGCGGCTCATCTCAAGCGGGCACGGGAGTCGCTCAGGGCCGCCAAGCTTCTCGTGCGCGATGATCTCGCCAGCGATGCTGTGAGCCGGGCCTACTATGCGGCCCACCATGCAGCCACAGCGGCGTTGCTGACCGTCGGCGAGGCGCCCAAGACGCACAAGGGGACGAAAATCGATTCTGGATACTTTTCGTGGAGACGGGTCGTATCACGCGTCCAGTTGGAGAGGTGCTGAGCTTTGCATGGAAGATGCGCGAGCAGGCTGACTACGATGCGCTCACGTCCGTTGACACGCAGGCGGCTTCAGACCTCATTCGAGACGTAGAATCGTTCGTCGAAGTCGTTGAGAAATTGTGGAGGACGTAGGCGACGAATACTTGTAGCCGACCAGCTGCACCTGCTATAACCAAACTGCTGAAAAACTAGACATTTGTGGGCGGTACTGGATTCGAACCAGTGACCCCCTGCTTGTAAGGCAGGTGCTCTGAACCAGCTGAGCTAACCGCCCGAGGCAGATTTTTGATTTCCGAGCGAGGAGCCGCCCTGCGTCCGCAATCTAAAATCAGAATGGAAAGAGCGGGAAACGGGATTCGAACCCGCGACCCTCAGCTTGGGAAGCTGATGCTCTACCGACTGAGCTATTCCCGCTGGATCGGACCGAACAGGATACGCTGGTTTTGTGTGAAGGTCAACCAGAAGGCTGGAATTCACGCAGCCTTTCCGTATCTTGATCAACCTTTGCCGCGCTCACCCGTTGAGGGTTCGCTTCCGAACCCGTGCGCGGCTGCCGCGTTGTATGCCGCCCGCCAGTCCAAGGATCCTTTTTACGATAGTACGACCATGAAACGGACCTATCAGCCCAGCCGCCGTAAGCGCCGCAACAAGCACGGCTTCCGTACCCGCATGAGCTCGAAGGACGGCCGCAAGGTGCTGGCCCGCCGCCGCGCCAAGGGCCGCAAGGTGCTCACCGTCAGCGAGAAGTTCAAGGGCAAGTGACCCCGGGGCCCCGGCGCCACACGTTTGCCCGCGCCTCCCGGCTGAAGCGGCGGCGGCTCATCCGCCCCCTCTTCGACCGCACCGCCGAGGACGTGGGCACCGTCGCCGCCGGCTGCATCCGCCTGCTCTACCGCGTCGTGCCCCGCGCCGAGACCGGCCACGACGTCCCCGTGCAGGTGGGCTTCGCGCCGGGGCGGCGGCGCACCGCCGTCGCCCGCAACCGCATCCGCCGCCTGTTGAGAGAGGTCTACCGCGTGCATCAGCACGGCCTGGTAGACCTCTTTTCGCATCGCCCCGACGAGGCGCTCACCGTCATGATGCTCTTCCGGAGCCGCGACGCCGACGCCGACGCCATCCACGCCGATCTGCCCCGCGCGCTCGACCGCCTCCTGCGCACCCTCCAGGCGGCGCAATGAAATGTCGGTGAGCGTGGAACAGCCCCTCTGAGGCTCCGTACCCGCCTCCTACGCCTCTCTCTGAACCTGCGCGAGCCATGTGATTCCGGGCTCGCCATCCGACCCTCGCCGACCGTGGACCGCAACGTCGTCATCGCGACCGTCCTCATCGCGGGCATCCTCTTCGCGTGGATGTATTTCCTCTCGCCCCCTCCGCCGGAGCCGGGCGACGTTCGGGCCGCCGATGACACGGTGACGGCGGCGCCGCCCCCGGCCGAGGCGCCCGCCCCCGAGCCCGAGGCCGCGCGCCCGAGCCGCCTGCCCCAGCTCGCGCCCGACTCCGCGTTTGCCGCCGCGCAGCAGGGCCAGGCCCAGCGCATCGTCGTGGACAGCGACCTCTACCGCGCGGTCTTCTCCACGAAGGGCGGCACGCTCGTCTCGTTCGCGCTCAAGCAATACAACCAGTTCGCCCCGGACACGCCTTTAGAGCGGGTGGCCCCGGCCGCGGCCGGCGCGCTCGGCCTGGTCTTCACCACGCCGTCCAGCCACGTCGTGGACTCCCGCACGTTCTTCTTCGAGCCCAGCTTCTCCGGAGACACCCTGCGCGTGGGCGAGGGCGGCGCCACGCTGACCTTCACCACGCCCGTAGCTGAGGGCGCGATCCGGCAGACCTACACGTTCACGCCGGGCGAGTACGAGGTGGGCCTCCGCGTGGAGCAGACGAATCCGCAGGCGTACTCGACCCCCGAAGGCTACGAGCTGGTCTGGAA
>JAWWAN010000043.1:0-12731 GCA_033721675.1 Rhodothermales bacterium
CGCCCTCCGCCGCTTCGACGTGTTGCTGCTCAGCACCGAACCCCGGCGGGACGAGATCATCCCCGCGAAGCTGATCGAGTACCTTGCCGCAGCGCGCCCCATCCTCTCGCTCTCCTCCAACCCGGAGGTCGCCGCTATCCTCGCGCGCACGGGCACCGGCGTCCAGCCCGGCCCCGGCGAGCCGGCTGCCGTCGCCGACCTCCTCGCGGAGGCTCTCGCCGCGCGCGATGCCGGCAAGCCGCTCCCGATCCCCTTCGATCCCCAGCCGGAAGCGATCGCGCGCTTCGAGGCCCGACCCGCTACCCGCGCGCTGGCCGACCTCTTCGAGGCGGTGGCGCGACCGACGCAGAACCGGGCGCGTTGAGCGATGCCTTACGCATGCGGCCCAGCACAACGCCGGCGACGACGGCCAGCGCCAGCCCATGCGCCAGCAGATCGACCAGCGTGAGGTCTGACGTGAAGCGGACGACGTCGCTGGCGTACAGCAGGGGCGAGCCGATCCAGAAGAAATATGCCGCCGTGGCGAGGACGACGCCGGCCCACGCCTGAGGCCCGAGGCGCTGCACCCAGCCAGGCACCCCGGTAGACCGGACGCGGGCCGTGACACTGCGCCAGTCCATGAAGGCCGCGTAGACGATCAGGTTGAACGTGAACGCGATGTTGAGCATCAGCAGCGTGCCCGTGTGAAAGACCACCGCGGCGGCTGCGAACCGCCGCATCCAGGCAGCCCGCCAGATCGCCGCGAGAAAACCCAGCTCGAAGCCGACCGTCAGGTAATCCACGGCTTCCCAGAACCATGGATTCTCGATCCCGAGGAAGAAGCCGGCGAGCAGGTCCTGGCGGCCCCGCGTGAAGAACTGCTTGACGAGGTGCCCCTGCACGGCATGCGTCGAGGGGTCGAGCCAGCCGCCGATGAGCTTCGTGAACCCCGCCGTGAACATCGCGAAGCCGACGAGGAGCGCGAGCAGCGCCAGCGGCCACGCCGGCGACGAGGCATCCCGCTCGCGGCCGAAGCGGGCGTCGAGCGAGGGTGCGCCGCCCCACCCCGAGCCCGCCATCACCAGGGGCAGGAGCGCGAAAAGGACGTCGTGGTTGACCTTGCCGAAGGAGTAGGAAAACCCTGCCCCGATCAGCAGCAAGACTCCCACCAGCACGGAGGCCACGCGCGTCCGATAGCCGAAGAGGAGCGCCGCGAGGCCCAGCACCAGCCCCACGTGCAACCCCTCGAAGAAAAGGGCCGGCGGCACCCCCGGCACGAGCTGCATCGGGCCGGGGGGCGGCTGGAAGAAGACGTCCGGGTAGGCCGCGATCCACGTGAAACGTCCGTAGACGCTGTGGCCCGGCGCGATGAGCAGCAGGACGAAGAGGGCGTATCCGATGCGGAAGGCCCCGAGCCCCGTGGCCTCCGCCCGGTAGGCGTCGAAGATCCAGAAGTCGAGCCGGGATGCGGAGGGCATACCCGTGGAAGGTCTATCGGCGGCGCCCGCGCCCGCGCCCCCCGTCGCGGCGAGGCGGCTTCTTCAGGCGGCGCTCGTCCTCGCTGAGCCGCGGCGCGGCGTCCTCCGGGGTCTCTTGCTCGTGGATGTGCTCGTGGTAGAGCTCGTCGATGAGCATCGCCAGCAGCTCGGGCTCCTCACGGACGAGCTCCTGCACGACGGGGATGAACCGCTGCAGGCGCTCGCGTTCGAGGTTGCTCTTCTTGCGCATCCGCTCTTCGAGGTGCACCACCATGCGCTGCGCCACCCGCGCCGAGACGTCGTCCGGCTCGGGGATCTCGCGCTTGACCAGCTCGATGCCGTAGCGGCGGGCGATGGACTGGAGGCGGTGCTCGTCGTCCCGCGTGGTGAAGGCGATGGCGACGCCCGCCTTGCCGGCCCGCGCCGTGCGGCCCGTCCGGTGGATGTAATACTCCGGGTCCTCGGGGATGTCGTACTGGAAGACGTGGCTCAGGTCCGTGATGTCGATGCCGCGCGCGGCCACGTCCGTAGCGACGAGGAAGCGGAGGTTGCCCTCCCGGATGCGGTCCATCGCGGCCTCGCGGGCCTTCTGCGTCAGGTCTCCGGAGATCTCATCCACCTGATGGCCGTAGTTGCCGAGGAACTTCGTCAGGTACTCGACCTCACGCTTCGTGTTGGCGAAGATGATGGCCGAGTCCGGGTTTTCCATCTCGATGAGCCGCACCAGCGCCCGGTCTTTCTCCATCGGGTCCACGCGGTAGTAGCGGTGCTCGATGGTATCGACGCTGATCTGGCCGGCGCTGAGGGCGAGGAAGCCCGGCTCGCGGAGGAAGTCCCGCCCGAGCTGCCGCACCTTGGGCGGCATCGTGGCGCTGAACATGTAGGAGAGGCGCTCGGTGGGCAGGTACCGCTTGAGGGTCTGCATGGCGGGGAAGAACCCCATCGAGAGCATCTCGTCCGCCTCGTCGAGGATGAAGACGCGGAGGCTGTCCAGGGTGAAGTTGCGCCGCTCCAGGTGATCGAGGATGCGGCCGGGCGTGCCGATGACCACCTGCGCGCCCTCCTTGAACCCTTTGATCTGCGGCCCGTAGCCGACGCCGCCGTAGACGAGCACCGACCGCAGCTCGAAGGTCTCGGGGGTGCCGGCCTTCATCCGCTCGAACTCCTCGTTGATCTGGCGGGCCAGCTCGCGCGTGGGCGTCAGGATGAGCGCCTGCGTCTCGTCGCGCTCGGGGTCGAGCAGTTCGAAGAGGGGCAGCAGGAAGGCGCCCGTCTTGCCCGAGCCGGTGCGCGACTGCACGATGAGGTCGCGCCGGTCGAGGATGTAGGGGATGGCGCGCTCCTGCACCGGCATCATGGACGTCCAGCCGGCGGCCTTGAGAGCCTGCTGCACGGTCTCCGGCATCGTCTCCGGCGAGGCCGGCGGCAGCGGCGGGTCGGGCTCGGGGAATTCGTCTTTGGCGCGCTCGTTACGCCGCTCGCGCTGCGCCTTCGAGGTCAGATCGATGACCTGGGTGTAGGGGTTGGGAAGGCCCGAGGACTGCTCCTCCATTTCGTCTCCGCGATTCGTCGCTAATGGCATAGAACCCGTGTACGCCCGCCCCCCCGGAAACGATCCACCGCAAAAACCTCCTATACCCGGCAGCACGGCACCGGAGGCTACATCGCCAGGCCGCCGTCCACGTGCAGCACCTGTCCGGTGATGTAGGCGGCCGCGTCGGAGGCGAGGAAGAGCACGGCGGCGGCGACGTCCTCGGGCGTGGCGGGCCGGCCGAGCGGCACGGCGCCCAGCATCGCCTCGCGGGCCTTCTCGGGCAGCGCCTCCGTCATGTCTGTGGCGACGTAGCCGGGCGCCACGACGTTGACGCGCACGCCCCGGCTGCCCAGCTCCTTCGCGAGGCTCTTGGAGAACCCGATGATGCCGGCCTTGGACGCGGCGTAGTTGGTCTGCCCCGGGTTGCCCGTGACGCCGACGATGGACGAGATGTTGATGACCGCCCCACCGCGCTGCTTCATCATCGGCCGGTAGACGGCCTTGGCGAAGTTGAAGACGCTCTTGAGGTTCGTGTTGATGACGGCGTCCCAGTCCTCCTCGGAGAGGCGCAGCATCAGGTTGTCTTTGGTGATGCCGGCGTTGTTCACGAGCACGTCCAGCCGGCCCCAGGCGTCGAGCACGCCCTGCACGGCCTGCTGCGCCGCGTCGGCGTCGGCGGCGTCGCCCTGGAAGACGAGGACCTCGGCGCCGTCGGCTTCGAGTTGTTCTTTCAAGGCGTCGGCCTCCGCCGTCGAGGAGCGAAAGGTGAAGGCGACGCGCGCCCCGGCCCGGGCGAAGGCCTCGACGATGCCGCGCCCGATGCCGCGCGTGCCGCCGGTGACGAGGACGGTCTTTTCGGAGAAGTCGAGAGGCATAGCGATTCGTTCAGCAGTGGGGGTTCAGGTCGCGCCGGGCCGCAGCGTGCCGCAGGCCGGCGTACGCGGGCGGCGTCAGGCGAGCACCGCCATGTCCTCCGCCGTGCCCGCCTGCGCCGTTTCGACGTCGCGCCCCAGGGTGCGGCGGACGAGGCCGCTGAGCACCTTGCCGGCCCCGACCTCGACGAAGCGCTGCGCGCCGTCGGCATGCATCCGCTCCAGCGTCTGCGCCCAGCGGACGGGCGAGGTGAGTTGCTCCAGCAACCGGGCGCGGATCGCCTCGGGGTCGGTGGTCGGCTCGGCGGTGACGTTGAGATAGACCGGGCAGCGGGGCGAGCGGATCGCCAGGTCGCGCAGGGCGTCGGCCAGGCCGGCGCGGGCGTCCTCCATCAGGGGGGAGTGGAAGGCGCCGCCCACGGGGAGCGGCACCACGCGCCGCGCGCCCTCCTCCGTCGCGCGCGCCATGGCCTGCTCGACGGCCGCCTCGTCCCCCGAGATGACCACCTGGCCGGGGGCGTTGAAGTTGGCGCAGACCACGATGCCGTCGCCCTCGCGCGTAATCTCCTCGCAGAGCGCGACGAGGGCGTCGGCGCCCATGCCGAGCACGGCGGCCATGGTGCCGGGGCGGCCGTCGTCCGCCGTCGCCATGAGCTCGCCGCGCAGGCTGACGAGGCGGAGGCCGTCTTCGTAGGAGAGCGCGCCCGCGGCGGCGAGGGCGCTGTACTCGCCCAGGCTGTGCCCGGCCGTCATGGCCGGCTGCACCCCGCGCGCCTCCAGCACGGCCATCGCGGCGAGGCTGTGGACGTAGAGCGCCGGCTGGGTGACGTTGGTCTGCTTCAGGTGCCGCTCGGCTTCAGCGACGTCGCGGCCCGTGCCGAACTTGAGCGCGGTGATCTGGTAGCCGAGTTGGCGGTCTGCGGCGTCGAAGCGGGCGCGGGCTTCGGGGAACTGCTCGTAGAGATCGTGCCCCATGCCCACGTACTGGGAGCCCTGGCCAGGGAAGAGAAAGGCGGTGGTCGCCATAGGGTCGGGTGCGGAGTAGGGGAGAGGAGGGTGAACAGGCGAGGGTACGAAAAAAGCAGGGGGCGCGCCATCCCCCACCCGCCGTGCCGGTCCGCTATCCTTCCGCCGCGAGCGCCGCCTCGGCGGGGACGGCGACCGCGCTGCCGTCGTAGGCCCAGCGGACGTACGCCGCGCCCCAGGTGAAGCCGCCGCCGAAGGCCGCGAAGACCAGGTCGTCGCCCCGGCGGAGGGTGTGCTCCCAGTCGTGGAGGCAGAGGGGGATCGTCGCCGCCGTCGTGTTGCCGTACCGCTCGATGTTGAGCATCACCTTGTCCATCCCGATGCCCATGCGGCGGGCCGTGGCGTCGATGATCCGCTGGTTGGCCTGGTGCGGCACGAGGAAGCGCACGTCGTCTCCGGAGAGATCGTTGCGGGCCATCACCTCGGCAGCGACGTCGGCCATGCCCTCGACGGCCACCTTGAACACGGAACGCCCCTCCTGGGTGATGTAGTGCATCCCCTGGTCCACGGTCTCGTGCGTGGGCGGGTGGAGGCTGCCGCCGCCGCGCATGCAGAGTGCCTGCCAGTTCGAGCCATCCACGTGGAGGACGGAGTCCAGCAGGCCGTGGCCGCTCTCGTCGGGCTCGAGGAGGACGGCGCCGGCGCCGTCGCCGAAGAGCACGCACGTCGTCCGGTCCGTGTAGTCGAGGATCGAGCTCATCTTGTCCGCGCCGATGACGAGCACCTTCTCGTACCGCCCGCTCTCGATGAAGCGGGCGCCGGTTTCGAGAGCGAAGAGGAAGCCGGAGCAGGCCGCCAGCAGGTCGAAGCCCCACGCGTTCGTCGCCCCGATCTCGGCCTGGACGAGGCACGCCGTGGCCGGGAAGAGCATGTCTGGGGTGACCGTGGCGACGAGGATCGCGTCGAGCTCGTCGGCGCCGATGCCGCGTTTCTCCAGGAGCTCCTCGGCGGCGCGGGTAGCCATGTAGCTGGTCGCCTTGGCAGGGTCCCGGAGGATGCGGCGCTCGCGGATGCCGGTGCGGGTGCGGATCCACTCGTCCGAGGTGTCGACGAGGGTTTCGAGCTCGTCGTTGGTCATCCGGTCTTCCGGCAGGAAGTGACCGACGGCGGTGATCGCGGCGCGTGTCATGGCGTCGTGCGGGATGAACTGCGAGAGGGTGAGGGGGTGGGTTCAGGCGTGGAGCGCCTCGGCGATGGACCGGGCGAGGTCCTGCTCAGCCGCCTCGGCACCGACGAGGATCATCCGGGCGATGGCGCGGGGCGTGGAGCTGCCATGCCCGATGACCACGTTGCCGTCGACGCCCAGGAGCGGAGCGCCGCCGTAGGTCTCCGGGTTGAAGCGCTGCCGCACGCCGCCGAGCACGCGCCGGATGGCCTCCACCTGCGGCGCGCTCAACTCGTGGCGGTCCATCTCCTGGTGGACCATCTCCATCACGGCCGTCGCCACGCTCTCGCCATACTTGAGCATCACGTTGCCCACGAAGCCGTCGCACACGATGACGTCGGCGGCGTGGTGCATGACGTCCCGCCCCTCGACGTTGCCCCGGAAGTGGAGGCCGGGCTGCTGCACGAGCAGGTCGTAGGTCTCCTTCGTCAGCTCGTTGCCCTTGCCGGGCTCCTCGCCGATGTTGAGCAGCGCCACCACGGGCCGCTCCACCTTGCGCATCCGCTGCACGTAGACGGCGCCCATCTGGGCGAACTGCACCAGATGCTCGGCCCGGCAGTCGACGTTCGAGCCGACGTCCAGCACGAAGCAGAGCCCTTCCGTGGTGGGGAAGAAGCCCACGAGGGAGGGGCGGGCCACGCCGGGCAGGCGGCCCAGAATGAAGAACGCCGCCGCCATCGCCGCGCCGGTATTCCCGGCCGTGACGAACGCGTCGGCGTGTCCTTCCTTGTGCGCGGCCAGCGCCCGGTGGATCGACGAGTTGGGCTTGCCTTTCAGCGCCTTCGCCGGGGCCTCGGCCATCCCGATCACCTCGGGGGCGTCTACGATGCGCGCCGCCGCCGGCAACGGGCGGTCTCCGAGCGCCTCGCGCAGCGCCGCTTCCGGACCGAAGAGCTGAAGCTCGAGCCCGGGCGGCGCCTCGTCCAGGGCCAGCAAGGCCCCTTCGAGGACGACCCCTGGGGCGCGGTCTCCCCCCATCGCGTCTACGGCAACTCGGATAGCCATGTAGTCTCCGGCGGTATGGACGGACGAACGTAGCCACGAATGGACGGCTCGGGTCGGGCCCTACGTTCATCACACGCGTCCATCCGCAGGTAGGGAGCCGCGACGCCGAGCCGGCCCCGCAGCGGTCCTTCAGAAGCGTGCTAGAGGATCTCCTCCGGCTCCCGGATCTGGCGGCCGCGATACTGCCCGCAGGTGGGGCAGGCGCGATGCAGCATCTTGGTGTTGCCGCAGTTGGGGCACTCCATCAGGTTGGGCGTGCGGAGGCTGCCGTAGTACTGGGCGCGGCGCTTGCGCGTGCGCGCCTTCGAGTGTTTGCGTTTGGGGTTAGCCATGACTCAATGCGTAAGAACGTTCAACGGTGAAAGACGATCAGTCGTCGGAGACGTCATCGCCGGAGGCACGGAGCGCCCGGAGCGCCTCCCAGCGCGGATCGATGGCGGTCTCGTCGCCCTCGGCCTCGCCGAAGACCGTGGGAAGTTCGAGGTCGTCGGCGCCCGGCGCGATCTTGCGGGCCGGGATGGCCAGCAGGAGCGTATCGCGGACCGCCTCGGTGAGGTCGATCACCGGGTCGGCCGGGTCCAGCACATGGACCTCCGTGTCGTCGTCTCCGGCGGCAGACCGCGCGAAGGCGGGCGAGGCGTAGAGGAGACTGTACTGCCCCTCCAGCGGCTGCTCGAACGGCACGAGCGTCCGGTCGCATTCGAGGGTCGCCGTGGCCGTGGCCGTGAGCATCACCAGCGCCTGATCCTTCCGATAGTCCAGCACGACCTCGGCGCCCACATCCGCGAAGACGTCCGGGTCCAGATCGAGCGCCTCGGGCTCGGCGGAGAGGCTCAGGTGGTGGATGCCCTCGTCGAGCGGGGCCAGGTCGATACGGAGCATGATGCGGAGCGGCCCAGGCCCCTTGGCGGCCCGGTGGCGGATTCGACTCGAAATAGGCCCGAACGAACCAATATAGCCGCAGCAGGGTTCCTCATCAATGCGGTGCGCGCCCCGTCCTGTAGCGATGTAGTAAAGCCTCCGCGAAAATTTCTTGGAGCCGGAGAGGGCACGCAGCGATGCCCTGAACCCCGTGCTGCGGGGAGGGCCGGGGGCGGCCCGGACGCCCCCGCGACAAATCGGAAAATTCCAACCGCCCTCGCTTGACGTTCCCCGGAGGAATGGTTACCATGAACGCCGGTAACAATGGGGTAATACGGAGCCGCCCCCGGACCCCGCTTCTTACCGGCCGCAAGGATCCCTTGCCGAGACTCCCGAAGGGATGCCGGCGCTCGCGCCGGCATCTGCATGTTTCATGGGCACGCTGATTGCGCACCGCATGGGGCATCGGGGCCGCCCGGCCGGCCCTCGCCAGGGCCGCCCCCGGTGTTAGCAACATGTTGATAACTTCGGCCGAGGCCAGGGAGTGGTTGGTTGCAGGTGTTACCGTCTTGCAACGCTGTGCACAAGGCAACGCGTCCCCCTCGTAACTCCATCGATTTTAGCGAGTTAGCCCTGTTGGCTATTTGTTGAAAATCCGTGAAGCCACGAGGAAGACGTGTCTGGTTCGGTCAACTGACGCCGGCCCCGCCCGGTGGCCATTGTTGATAACTCGTGCATAGCGGATCGCTCCAGAGCGCGCTCTCAGCTGGGTGCGCTCTCTTTGTTGTCGCAAGTACACCTGCGGCGGGGCCCCGCCGAAGCCGGCTCTCGTTCTCTGGGAAAACTCGACTCACCCACCCCCCCACCGGCATGGACTGGTGTGGGCCGGCGCACGCAGGATTCACAACATGGAGCAATCCCCCGACGCGGTCTGGAAAGCGTGTCTCGAGATCATTCGAGACAACATCAGCCGGCAAAGCTATAAGACATGGTTCGAACCGTTGAAAGCCGTCGGCCTCGACCAGGAGGGCGACCTGCTCAAGCTGACCGTGCAGCTGCCGAGCCGCTTCTATTACGAATGGCTCGAAGAGCACTACTTCGCGCTGCTGCGTAAGACGATCACCAAAGTGCTCGGCCCCCAGGGCCGGCTCTACTATAACATCGTCATCGAGAAGCGCGAGGAAGAGCCCGGCGAGCAGCCCGGCTCCTCGATGCACCTTCCCGCCCGGCAGCCGGCCAACGAGCCCCCCTCGGCCCCGACGCCGCGCCAGCGTACGCCAGCCGAGCCGCCGCCGGCCGAGCCACCTCCCCCCCGCCGGGGGCGCCCCGCCCCGCCGCCACCGCCCGGCCCCGGCCCGGAGATGCCGACGATCGCCAACCCGTTCGTCATCCCCGGCATCCAGAAGGCACAGATCGATAGCCAGCTCAACACGAGCTACACGTTCGAACGCTTCATCGAGGGCGACTGCAACCGGCTCGCGCGGAGTGCCTCGCTCGCCATCGCCCAGCAGCCCGGCACCACCAGCTTCAACCCGTTCCTGATCTACGGCGGCGTCGGGCTCGGCAAGACCCATCTCATCCAGGCCATCGGCAACTACGTCAAGCGCAACCGCTCGGCCGAGAGCGTGCTCTACGTCTCCAGCGAACGGTTCACGACCGAGTTCGTCCAGGCCATCCAGCACAACCGCGTCAGCCAGTTCTCCCTGTTCTACCGGCAGATCGACCTGCTCATCATCGACGACGTCCAGTTCTTCGGCGGCAAGGAGAAGACCCAGGAGGAGTTCTTCCACATCTTCCACGCGCTCCACCAGAGCGGCAAGCAGATCGTCCTCTCGGCGGACCGCGCCCCGCGCGAGATCCAGGGCATCGAGGAGCGGCTCCTCTCGCGCTTCCAGTGGGGCCTCTCGGCGGACCTGCAGGCGCCCGAACTCGAGACGCGCATCGCGATCCTCCAGCGTAAGGCCGAGGACGAGGGCATCGACTTCTCGCACGACGTCATCGAGTTCATCGCGCACAACATCAAGAGCAACATCCGCGAGCTCGAAGGCGCCCTCATCCGCCTGCTGGCCCACTCGACGCTCCACAAGCGGGACGTCGACCTGGGGCTCGCCAAGGAAGTCCTGCGCGATCTGATCAAGGACACCCGCGTCAACCTCACCATCGAGGAGATCCAGCGGATCGTCTGCGAATACTTCGACATGCCCGAAGACCTCGTCCGCGCCAAGACCCGCAAGCGCGAGGTGGTGCAGACGCGCCAGGTGGCGATGTTCTTCTGCAAGGAGCTCACGCAGCATTCGCTCAAGACCATCGGGCTGCACTTCGGCGGGCGCGACCACTCCACCGTGATCCACGCGAACCAGAGCGTCCAGAACCAGATCGAGACGAACCCCAGCTTCCGCGAGATGGTGGACGAGATCCGCCAGAAGATCGAGCTCCGCAGCCGGTAGGGCGAGCGAGCGCGCCGGGGCTTCCCCGATTCCCGACCGGCTGGATCCGCACCCCCGGTTTGACGTAGATTACCGTCCGCCTTTCCGCACTTCTCACCTCGGGTAGCGCCATGAAATTTTCTACGTCGAGCGCCACGCTGCGCGAAGCTCTGATGACCGTCAACGGCGCCGTGCCCTCGAAGAGCACGCTGCCGATCCTCGAGTGCATCCTCTTCGAGCGCGACGGCGACGCCCTGCGCCTGAGCGCCACCGACCTCGAGATCTCCATCGTCGAGCGCGTGCCCGTTCAGTTCGAGAGCAACGGCGCGCCCAAGGGCAACCGCGTGGCCGTCCCCGCCAAGCGCCTGCTCGACACGCTCCGCGCCCTGCCGGACCTGCCCATCGAGTTCGCCTCGGACGACGACTTCGGCGTCTTGCTCCGTACGGACCAGGGCCGCTACAAGATGGTGGGCCACGACGGCGCGGACTACCCCGCCCTCCCCGAGCTCGACGGCGAGCAGCGCATCGAGACCGAGGGCGCCCTCCTCAAGCGGGCCATCCAGAAGACCAGCTTCGCCGTCAGCAAAGACGCGCTGCGGCCGGCCATGATGGGCATCTACTTCCAGATCCAGCCCGAGCAGGGCCGCACCGTCGCCACCGACGGGCACCGCCTGGTCAAGCTCACGATGGAGGGCCTGAGCGCCCCCGAGCCCGTCAACTTCATCGTGCCCGAGAAGGCCATGACGCTGGCCGGCCGCGTGGCCACGGACGGCGCGTGCACCATCCGCGTGGACGGCGGGCACGTGGCCTTCGAGTTCGAGCACGCGCGGGTGCTGGCCCGCCTCATCGACGAAGCCTACCCCAACTACGAAGCCGTCATCCCGGTCGAGAACGACCGCCAGCTCGTGGTCAACCGCACGGCGATGCTCGCCGCCGTCAAGCGCGTCGGGCTCTACTCGTCCAGCATGACCAACCAGATCCGCCTCGCCCTGGAGCCCAACCAGATCGAGATCTCGGCCGAAGACATCGAGCGCGCCAGCGAAGCCAAAGAGACCGTCCTCTGCGACTACGACAGCGAGCCGATGGTGATCGGCTTCAACTCGATCTACCTCACCGAGGTCTTGAGCAACCTGGACGCCGAGGAGGTGCGCTTCGAGTTCAGCTCGCCCAACCGCGCCGGCGTCGTGACGCCGCTGGACCAGCAGGACGGCGAGGAGATGCTGATGCTCATCATGCCGGTGATGCTCAACACGTACGCCTGAGCCACCTACGCCTGAGCCGCGCGCACGCGCGCTGGGGTTTTACAGACCGGCCCGGCACGATGTGCGGGGCCGGTCCGTTTTTTAAAGCCGATAGCCGGTGAGCCGCTCGAACTGCGCGGTAGGCTCCACGGAGGCCGCGAGCGCCTGCAGGCGGCGTTCGAGGAGGGCGCGGCGGCGGCGCAGGGCCGGCTCCCGGCACAGGCGGGCTTCCAGCGCGGCGAAGGCGGCCGCGTGCCCCGGCGGGGCGGCGCCCCCCAGCGCGTGCGTGACCAGGTAGAGGGCCAGCACGGCATCGTCGCAGGCAGGCGGGCGGGGCGTGGGAGACAGCATGGAATCGCAGCGAGGAACCGACCGGGAGCAGGAGCGCTTCTATAGACCCCGGCCCGCCGCGAACGTAACCTCGCGGGCCCAGGAATCCCGCCCGACGGTACCCGACGCGTCAAGATTGCAGGAAGAATCCCGGGCCGGAAAACATCATGCGGGGCATCGCGTCTGAGTGCCCTTGCGCGCCGCTGCGGAGGGGCGCCCGCCGTTGATTTTCGGCGACGGGTGCCGTATTATGTGAGACTGCCGCGACGGTTCTCGCCGGGGGCTTCGGACCCTCGCCGCGGCGGTACGGACCCCGGCCCGCGTGCCCCCAGTTTTGCCGCCCTCCCCGCGACGGGGACGGCCCGATCCCAGCCAGAGCGATCATCATGGACGTCAACAGCTTCAAAACCTACAGCCCGAAGGCCGCCGAGATCGAGCGGACGTGGTACGTCATCGACGCCGAGAACGAGGTCGTCGGCCGCCTCGCCTCGCGCGTGGCCACGATCCTCCGGGGCAAGCACAAGCCGACCTATGCGCCCCATACGGACTGCGGCGACTTCGTCATCGTGGTGAACGCGGAGAAGGTTCGGTTCACCGGCAATAAGGAGACGGCCAAGCAGTACTTCCGCCACACCGGCTACCCGGGGGGCGACCGCCGCCGGACGCCCAAGGAGGTGCGCGAGCGCCGCCCCGAGTTCATCGTGCGCAACGCCGTCAAGGGGATGCTTCCCAAAGGCCCCCTCGGCCGCCAGATGCTTACGAAGCTGAAGGTGTACGCCGGTGCCGAGCATCCGCACGAAGCGCAGCAGCCGCA
>JAWWAN010000044.1:0-12708 GCA_033721675.1 Rhodothermales bacterium
GCTGCGCGCGTACTTCGCCGACCCGCAGCGGCGGCGGCCCGGCGGTAACGGCGCCTCCGGCGGCCAGCCCCCCGGCGGCGGCCCCACGCCGCCCCGGTATACGGGCTACCGCGCCTGGCTGCACGGCCGCCTCGGCGGCGACCCGAAGAAGACCGAGGCCGCCTTCGTGCTCTCGGTGCTCCTCGGCGTCCTCTTCGCCGGCGCGCTCGTCATCCTCCTCATGCTGGCCGTGCTCAGCACCGACCTCCCGGCGACCAAAGACCTGGAGAACCCCAACCTCGACCTCGCGACGGTCGCCTACACCGCCGACGGCGTCGAGCTGGCCCGCTTCGGGTGGGAGAACCGCTCGTTCGTGCCGATGGACTCGATCTCGAACCACGTCATCGAGGCGCTCGTGGCCACCGAGGACCATCGCTTCTACGACCACTGGGGCGTCGACCTCTTCCGGACGTTCTCCGCGATTGCGCAGACGCTCCTGGGCGACGTGCAGGGCGGCTCGACGATCACGCAGCAGCTCGCGCGCAACCTCTACAACGAGCAGATCGGCTTCGACCGCTCGCCCACGCGCAAGCTCAAGGAGATGGTGACGGCCATCCAGCTGGAGCGGCGCTACACGAAGCGCGAGATCATCGAGATGTACCTCAACACGGTCCCGTTCCGCTACAACGCGTACGGCATCGAGGCCGCCGCCCGCACCTACTTCGGCAAGTCCGCCAAGGAGCTCGACGTGCTGGAGAGCGCCGCGCTCGTGGGGATGCTCAAGGCCAACACGCGCTACGACCCCTACCGCAACCCCGAGAACTCGCGCCGCCGCCGGAACGTGGTCATGGCGCAGATGGTCAAGCACGACTTCCTGGAGCCGTCCGTGCTGGAGACCTACCGGGACAGCCTCACGACGGTCACGTTTCGCTCGTCCGACGTCACGCAGAGCTTCGCGCCCTACTTCGCCGAGTACGTCCGCAACTGGCTGGGCGAATGGGGCGAGCAGTACGAGGGCGACATCGACGTCTACGGCGACGGCCTCATCGTCCACACCACGCTCGACAGCCGCTTCCAGACGATGGCGCAGCAGGCCGTGGAGCGGCAGATGGACGGCCTGCAGGCCGTCGTCGACTGCGAGTGGAGCCGGCCCTCCGGCTATATGCTGGGCCAGAGCCTCGACCCCTACCTGAAGGCGCGCGAGCGGGGCGAGTGCCCGCCGTTCGCGTACTTCTGGGAGCGCAATGCCGACCTGCGCGACCAGTTCATCCGGGAGAGCGAGCGCTACCGCCGCCTCCGCCGCGAAGGCGCCGAGCCCGAGGCAGCGCTGACGCAGCTCCGCGCCGACGAGGCGTTCATGGACTCGCTCAAGACCGTCAAGACGCGCCTCGAAGCGGGCCTGCTCTCCATCGACCCCCACACGGGCCACGTCAAGGCCTGGGTGGGTGGGCGCGACCTGGCCACCGACTGGTACGACCACGTCGCCACGGCCAAGCGCCAGCCGGGCTCGACCTTCAAGCCCTTCGTCTACACCGCCGCCGTCGACAACGGCTACGCGCCGAGCTACATGCTGGCGGACACGTTCTTCGTCTACACGGACCCCGTGACGGGCCAGCAGTGGTCCCCCCGCAACTCCGGCAGTGGCGCCACCGGGCGCTACATGACGCTCCGCGAAGGGCTGGCGCGCTCGCTCAACACGATCACCGGGCAGGTCATCACCGAGCTGGTCAACCCCGAGGCCGTGGCCCGCTACGCCCGCCACATGGGCATCCGGAGCGAGCTGGACAAGGTGCCCGCCCTCGCCCTCGGCACCAGCGACGTCTCGCTCTACGAGCTGACCACGGCCTACTCGACGCTCGCCAACGGTGGCCTCTACCACGAGCCGGTGGTGGTCACCAGCATCGAGGACAAGAGCGGCAACATCCTCTACGAGAACACGCCCGAGGTGCACGAGGCCCTCTCCGAGAACGTGGCCTACACCGTCGTAGACATGATGCGCGACGTCATCGACCAGCCCTACGGCACCGGCGTCCGCATCCGCTTCCAGTTCGGCCTCGACGGCTACGACTTCGCGGGCAAGACCGGCACCACGCAGGAGAGCGCCGACGGCTGGTTCATGCTCATGCACCCGAACCTCGTCACCGGCGCGTGGGTGGGCTTCAACGACCGTCGCGTCACGTTCCGCTCCAACTGGTGGGGCCAGGGCGCCCACAACGCCCTCTTCGTCGTCGGCGACTACGTCCGGGAGCTGACCCGGCTGGACGACGCGCCCCTCGCCCGCTCGGCCCGCTTCCCCGAGCCCGAGGCCTACCGCCTCCCCACCGCCCCGCAGGATCTGGAGCGCGAGCGCATCCGCAACGACGCCACCCGCCGCGACCGCGTGGACTGGTAGCGGGGGTGGTGAGGCTTGGAGAGGTGGAGGAGTGGAGGTTCAGGCGCCCGGCCGGGCGCGTCCCACAATGACGAAGACCCGCTGGCCGTGACGGGGCCACGTACGGTGCATCCTTCCGATCTTCCAGCGAGCGCGTAGCGAGCCTGCCACCCGATGAAAGTTCTCCACACCGCAGACATCCACCTCGGCGCGAACACCTACGGGCGGATCGACCCGGAGACCGGCCTCAACACCCGGCTGCTCGACTTCAAGCGGAGCTTCGAGTTCATGGTGGCGCGCGGGCTGGAGGAAGACATCGACCTGTTCCTCTTCTGCGGCGACGCCTACCGCACCGCCGACCCCACGCCGACCCAGCAGCGCACCTTCGCCGAGTGCCTCAAGCCCATCGCCGACGCCGGCATCCCCATCGTGATGATCACCGGCAACCACGACCACCCGGTGAGCTTCGGCAAAGCCTCGGCCATCGATATCTTCGGCTACGTCAGCGGCGACGTCCACGTCTTCCGCACGCCCACGAAGGCCGTCGTCGAGACGAAGAGCGGGCCGCTGCAGCTGCTGGCGATGCCGTGGCCCATCCGCTCGATGCTGCTCTCGAAGGGGGAGCACCGCAAGAAGAACCCGGCCCAGGTCCGCGAGATCATCGAGCGGCTCTACGTGGAGTACATTGAGGACGCCGTCGGCACGTTCGACCCCGCGCTGCCGACCGTGCTCGCCGGGCACTTCAGCGTGCAGGGCAGCGAGATCGCCGGGTCCGAGCGCACGAGCCTCATCGCCCACGAGCCCAAGTTCACGCCGGGCCAGCTCGCCCGCCCGCCCATCGACTACGTGGCGCTCGGGCACATCCACAAGTTTCAGAACCGCAACCACCCCGAGGCGCCCGGCGCCATGCGCATGGCGCGCGCCGAGGCGGTGCCCGTCGTCTATTCGAGCAGCATCGAGCGGATCAACTTCAAGGAGGCGGCGGAGCAGAAGGGCTTCGTGCTCGTCGAGATCACGGCCGAGGACGGCGCCAAGCAGACGGCCTACTCGTTCGTCGAGACCCCGGCCCGCCGCTTCGTGGCGCTCAGCGTGGACGCCCGCGACGCGGCCGAGCCGACCGAGGCGATCCTGGCCGAGATCGACCGGCACGTGGTGGCGGACGCCATCGTGCGCGTGCGGTACCACATCGACGAGGCGCAGGTGGCGCAGATCGACCCCTCGCGCATCCGGGGTGCGTTGAAAGAGGCCTTCGCCGTCGCCGCCATCGAGCGCACCGTCGACCCCGCCGAGCGGCAGCGCCGGACGGTGGTCACGCGGGATGCCACGCTGAAGGAGGCCATGGAGCGGTACGTGGCCCAGCACGACCACCTCGCCGCCCTCCGCGACGAGATGATCGAGGCCGCCCTCGCGCTCGAAGCCGAGCTGGACGCCAAGCGCCGCGACGAGGAGTAGCCGCCTGCGGAGCGTTCGCCCCTCCACCCTCCGCTCCCGCAGATGCCACCCCGAGCAGGACTTCCCCCAGCGCTCCTCCCGAGCGGGGCGAGGCTAATCCCCCGTTGTCATCCCGAGTGAAGGCCCCTGGCCGGAGCCGAGGGATCGCGCCAGTGAGGTCATCGCCCTCGTCGGCCGGCGAGATCCCTCGGCTTCGCTGCGCTCCGCTCGGGATGACAAGCGGAGACGCCGGTGCGCGAAAGAACCCACGGGAGCGCGGACGGACCGCGCTCGGGGCTGCCGGGTGGGCGGTGGCTCACGCGGGCCGCAGCAGGCGCAGGTAGAACAGAGGCGAGAGCAGGCGCCGGCGCTGGGCCTCGTCGTCGAACATGCACGAGAGCGCATCCGCCACCTCGGGCGAGCGCGCGGCGCGGCGGACGACGAAGTCGAGCAGGGCGGTCCAGCCGGTGAGGCGTTGCATGGCGTGGCTCAGCCGCAGCTCCGAGCGCAGGTACCCCAGCATGTCCCGCTCGAAGCCTTCGAGGAACGCCGCCGAGTAGTCGTTCTGTGCCGTCGCCGCGGCGGCCCACCGGGCGGCCTCGCGCCCCCCGACCATCGCGTTGCCGATCCCTTCGCCCGTGAAGGGATCGATGAGGCTGGCGGCATCCCCGAGCAGGAGCCACCCGGCGCCGGCCATCGGGCGCGGCCGGGAGCCGAGGGGCAGACCCCACCCTTTCACCGGCCCCACACGCCGGGCGTGGGCGAAACGGCCGGCGAAGCGCTCGTGCCGCACGCATACGTCGAGCAGGGCCTTGAGGCGCTTGCCGCTCCGCTTGAGGGCATGGCTGAGCATCCCGACGCCCACGTTGGCGCGCCCGCCGCCGAGCGGGAAGATCCAGAAATAGCCCGGCAGGGCCTCGTCCACGAAGTGGATCTCCATGAACGGCCGGTCTTCGAACCCCGTGACGCCTTCGTAGTAGGCCCTGACGGCGGCAGCATAGTACCGGGGCGCGAGCTGCGGTAGCCCCAGCCCGCGCACCACGGCTGAGTACGCCCCGTCCGCCCCGATCACGAGGGGGGACTCCAGCCTCCTGTTCGAGGATTTCGGGGCGTCCCCGGGTGCCGTGAGGCGCACCCCGGTGATCCGGTCTCCGTCGCGGAGCAGGCCCGCCACCGCGGTGCCGTCCCACAGCTCGGCGCCGGCGGCCAGCGCCCGGTCCAGAACTACCTGGTCGAACACATCGCGGCGGCATACGAAGGTGGGCGGGACGGCGCGGTCCAGGTCGCGGGTGAAGGGGATGGAGGCGGCTTCGCCAGAAGGCGCGCCGAAGGTGATGCCCCAGGCGTCCTGCGCGCCGGCGTCGATGAGCGGCCGGGTGAGGCCGAGTTGCCGCAGCACGTCGACGCTCTTGCCGCTGATGGCGTCGCCGCAGACCTTGTCGCGCGGGAACCGGGCTTTATCGACGAGGAGCACGCGCAGGCCCGCCTCGGCCATGAAGGCGGCGGCGGTAGCGCCGCCCGGCCCGGCGCCCGCGATCACGGCATCGTACTTCATCGCTTGCACCTGCCTGTGGATTTGCGTAAAACCGGAGACGCCGCGCCCGCCGTACTCGCACGCTTCGCCCCCGCAGGATGCCGTTCCGCCCCGACCCCGATGCGCTCGTCGCCCGGATCGCCGGGTGGCAATCTACGGGCAGCGCGCCATTTCCGGAAGGGCTGTTTCCGGCCTGGCGCACCCACCGGCTGCTCCCCTCCCGCGTCCCGGACGACAGCGTCTTCTTCACCGCCGTCACGGTCTACACGCTCCACGGGCTGCGCGATGGCCTCTCGGAGGCGAGCCGCCGGACGGTCGACGCCGTCGCCGCGCGGGCCGTGGCGACGTATCCGCGCTACCTCAACAACGAGGGGTGGCCGATGTACAATTTCTGGCAGACGACGCCCGAGGATCGGTTCTTCCCGAACGGCCGCCTCCTCTCCCGCTTCCGCCACTTCCGGCTGCCCGAGGACGTCGACACCACGGCCTACATCTACCTGACCCGGCCGCACCCGCCCGAGGACGCCGCCCGCCTCAAAGACCGCCTCGTGCTCGACACGAACGGCCACCGGCGGCAGATCCGCAGCACGCTCCCGCGCTACCGGCATCTGCCGGCCTACACCACCTGGCTCGCCCAGGAAAACATGCCCCTCGACTTCGACGTGTGCGCGCTGGCGAACCTGATGCTGATGATCCACGCGTATGCGCTGCCGCAGAATGCGCACGACGCCGCCACGATCCGCTTCATCACCGAGGTGATCCGGCACGGCGACCACCTCCGCCATCCGTTCCGCGTGGCGCCGTGGTACGCCGATCCGGCACTCATCCTCTATCACGTGGCGCGCCTCGTGGCCTGCACGGACTACGACGGGCTCGCCGCGCTCCGGCCCCGCCTCGCCGCAGACGCCCGGCGGCTGGCCGAGACGGCTCCGACCGTCTTCCACCGGATCCTCTGCTCCACCGCGCTGCTGCGCCTGGGAGAACCCGCCGCCCTCGATGCCTACCCGGACGACCTGGACGACCGGCTCGGGCACTTCCACTTCTTCGTCGGCAGCCTGCTCACCGCCGTAGATCATCCAGTGGCGCGGTGGCTGGCTCCATGGGAAGGGCTGCGCCTGCGCTATCATTGCCCTGCGCACACGCTGGCGCTGCTGCTGGAACACGAGGTGTTACGCACGACCCGCTGACCCAAAAAATCGGGCAAAAAAAAAGAAGGGCAAGCTACCCGCATCGCGCCGCTTCGACCTCCTACCGCTGCTGCCTTCCGGCCCTGACGGAGTTCAGAGGGAGCTGGCCGTACGGGACTTACCCTTCCGAGGTGCTCAACGTGGGCCTTCCCGGGAGGTTCCACCGCCGCCGCTTGAAGTTCGTGTGCGCCGTGTAAGAAGGCTGCGGCTCGTGCGACTCGTAGGGCACGCGATCCTCTATGAACGACGCCCGCCGTGCCCGACCGGACCGCCCACTTCCTCGCCCTCCTCGACGCCCACCGCGCCCTGCTCTGCAAGGTCTGCCGGGTCTATGCCCGTACGGAGGCCGACCGCGAGGACCTGCACCAGGAGATCCTCGCGCAGCTCTGGCGCGCGCTTCCGCGCTTCCGGGGCGAGGCGTCCGAGACGACGTGGCTCCACCGGGTGGCGCTCAACACGGCCATCAGCTACTACCGGCGCTCGCGTACGCGCCGCCAGTATGTGCCGGACGACGAGGCCACCCCCGAGACCTGGCAGGCCACCTGCCCGGGCCCCGACGAGGCCCTCGCCGAGCGGGAACGCCTGGACCGGCTCTACGGCGCCATCGGCCGGCTCTCCGACGCCGAGAAAGCCCTCGTGGTGCTCTACCTGGAAGACCGCTCCTACCGCGAGATGGCCGATGTGCTGGGCCTGAGCGAGAGTAACGTGGGCGTCCGGCTGCATCGCATCAAGAAAAAACTCGCCACCCTACTGAGAGAGGTACCCGCATGACCTTCGACGAAGCCCGCACGCTCTGGCAGGCGCACGAGGCGCCCGCCGGCGCGCTCCCCGAGCGCCGCATCCTGCAGACCGTCCAGGCCCGCGCCGACGCCTTCGACCGGCTCGTGCGGCGGCGCGACCGCCGCGAGAGCCTCGCCGCCGGGTTCGTCGCCACCGCCTTCGGGCTGACGAGCGTCCTCCTGCTGATCGCCGGCCTCTACCTGGCGAGCGCGGGCGCGACCGTCGTGGTGCTGGCCTCGGCCTGGATCTACTGGAAGCTGAACAGCACCCGCATCCGGCACACCTACGACGAGGCCGGCCTGCCGGTGGCCCACACGCTGCTCCGAGAGATCGAGAAGGTGGATGCCCAGATCGACCTGCTGCGGTCGGTCTTCTGGTGGTACCTGCTGCCGCTCCTCGGGGGGATGTTTCTTTTCCTGATCGGGCTGGACGGGACGGCCTCGCTGGGGCGGTGGGTGCTGCTAACCGGCGCGCTCGGCGGCGCCGTCTACGGGCTCAACCGCTATGCCATCCATGCCGAGCTGAAGCCGCGACGCGCCGAGCTGCACGCCCTCCTGCGGGAGCTGACGGACGAGATGGACTGATCGCAGAGGGCGGAACGGGGATCGAAGCGGGATGAGGGATCGAGCGGTAGCCGTGGCGCCCGGTCTCTCCAATATGGAATCGTCCGTGGTTCACCTCTCGGTGCCTGGCAGCAGCCCGTCAGCGGGCGGGCGGGATCATGGTGAACCGCGCCCACTTGCCGTCGGCGGCGGTGCAGCGGCCCTCGTAGCGGCCGTCGGATTGCCGGGCGAGGGCGCACGTGAGCGTCACCCCTTCTTCCGGCTCGTCGAAGACGAACGAGAGCGTGTCGGCCGTGAGGGCGACGTCGCGCGCGGGGGTGGCGCCGCCCTCCGGCCCACCGATGGCGAGGGCCGGGCCGGAGGCGCCGTGGGCGACCTCGTAGGTCAGCGGCGTCTGCATCTCCGGGTGGTTCATCGGCGTGAGGTGGCCCGTCCAGGTGCCTTCTTCGAGGCCGGGCGTGCCAGCGGTGCAGGCCGCGAGGGCGGCGAGCGCGCAGAGGGCGATCTTCTTCATCGTGCGAGGGGATCTGCGAGAAGCAGTGAGCGGGTCCCCTAGATCGTCCACCGGCCGAAAAGTTGCCCGTTGACACGATCTTGACGGCGGGCCTTCAGAATCCCTGCTCCCGCAGCCAGGCCTCGCTGATGCGCGACGCTGCCGGCGCCTCGCCCCGCCGCTCCAGCCAGCCGACGACGTACTTCCCGATCAGGTCGAACTCCAGGTTGACGCGCGTGCCGGGGCGCCACGTCCGCACCGTCGTGTGCTCGTAGGTGTGCGGGATGATGGCCACCGTCAGCACCTCGTCTTCGAGCCGCGCTACCGTCAGGCTGATGCCGTCGAGCGTGATGGAGCCGACGGGGATCAGGTAGGGCGCGAAGCGGGCGTCGAAGCGGACGCGGTAGCGCCAGCTCGTCGCCTCGGCCTCCACACCGACGACCTCGCCCGTGGCATCGACGTGGCCCTGCACGAAATGGCCGTCCAGGCGGCCGGTGGGTTGGAGAGCCCGTTCGAGGTTGACCGGCGTGCCGGCCGCGAACGCGCCGAACGTCGTCTTGCGGAGCGTCTCCTCGATGGCGACCACCTCGAACGCCGTCTCCGAGACCGCGACGACGGTCTGGCAGGCGCCGTTGATGGCCACGCTCTGGTCCACCCGCAACTGGGGCGCGAACGACGCCTCGACGGTGAACCGGCGCCCTCCCCCCAGCTCCTGCACGGCGGCGATGCGGCCTACGTCTTCGATGATTCCAGTGAACATGCGGGGATGGAGGCGGAGCCGCGCGACGGGCACAGACCGCCGGTCTGCGGAAGGCTATAGGTTTCGACGGGGGGACACGATACAGGAGCGGATCTCTGGAAGTTTCGCCTGCCGCCCGCCCGCTTCCACCGCCAACCCTTTCCGCAACGCCGCTGTGCCGATGCCCGCTTCGTCCGTGCCTGCCTACATCCACGAGAGCGTCCGCGCTCTGCCCGTCCTGCCCACCGCCGTCTCGCGCCTGCTCGCCCTGACCCGCGAGCTCGACGTCGATTTCGGCGAGATCGCCCAGGTCATCGAAACCGACCAGACGCTGACGGCGCGCGTGCTGCGCGCGGCCAACTCGCCGCTCTACAGCGTCTCGCGGCGCATCACCACGTTGCGGCAGGCCACCGTGCTGCTCGGCACCGACGCCGTGGTCAACCTCGCCCTGGGAGTCTCCGTGATGAGTATGCAGAGCCGCCTCCACGACCAGCTCCCGCTCGACGCGGCGGCGTTCGGGCGCCACAGCATCGCGGTGGCGCTCGCCGCGCGGCGGCTGGCCGAGCAGCAGCCGGCGGTCAACCCCGGCGAGGCCTTCGTGGCCGGCCTCCTGCACGACATCGGCAAGCTGGTGCTGCTGATGCACCACGGGGAGAGCTATTCTCGCCTGATGCTGCGTGCGCACGAAGGCGAGGCGCCGCTGCACGTCCTCGAAGATTGGGCCTACAACGTGGACCACGCGCTCGTGGGCCATGCGCTGTGCCTGCACTGGAACCTGCCGCCCGCCTTCGCCGGTGCCGTGGCCGGGCATCACGCCGGCGCCGTGCCCGGCACGCTCGGCGCCGTCGTCGGCACCGCCAACGACCTCGTCAACGCGTTCGGCCTCGGCGACGGGGGCAGCCGCTACCTGCCCCTCGCCGAGGCGCCAGACCTCGCCCCCGACGCGCTGGACGCCGCCTGGCTCCACACCCTCCTGGAAACGCTGCCGGAGGAGACGCACGCGATGGAGGAGGCGCTGGGCCACCCCACAGCACCGGCGGCGGCCCCCGCCGAGGGAGGCCGGCGCGTGCTGGTACGCGTGACCCACCCGGCCGAGCGCGCCTGCCTTCAGGCCGTCCTGGCCTCAATGGGCTGCGTGCCGCTGGTGGCCGGCGGCGACGGGGCCGCCGTGCCCACGGCCGTCGTCGCTGACGTGCCCGTGCCTGCGGGCGGCGTGCCCCTCTTCGATTACGGCGTCTGGCGCAGTACCCACGCCGTCGACGGCACGCTCCACGCCCCCCGCCTGCGCGAGGCGCTCCAGCGTACGTTGGATGGGTGACGCCTCTGGAGCGTTCGCTGCGTCAGGCGGCGCGCCGGTAGCCCCGGAACAAGAGGTCTCCTTCGACGGCCTCCCACGTGTGCTCGGCAAAACGCAGCGCCTCGTCCATCGTGCCGATGCCGAGGGCTCGAAGTGCAGGCAGCCCTCCTCCCACGAGCTTCGGCGCGACGAAGCAGAAGTAGCGATCCACCAGATCCTCCCGGAACAGCGCCGTCGCCAGCCCCGGCCCGGCCTCTACCAGGAGGGACTGGAGGGGGCGGCCGTCGCGCCCCCCGTCCTGGCCGAGGCGGCCGAGCACCGCGCCCAGATCGAGGTGGCCGCCACGTACGGGGGCGTGCAGGATGTGCCCGCCGGCCTCGTGCACGGCGTCTGCGTAGGCCGGCGCGGCACCGGCCCCGACGATGGCGGTGGTGAGGTGCCGATGCGCATCCGTGAAGAGCCGCAGCGTGGGCGGGAGCACCCCGGCGCGGTCCAGCACGAAGCGCCTCGGCTGGCGGCCCTCGACGTGACGCACCGTCAGCGCCGGGTCGTCGGCCAGGGCCGTCCCGCTGCCCACGAGGATCCCGTCCAGCTCGGCACGCCACTGGTGGGTACGCTGGCGCGCGGCCGGGCTGGAGACCCAGCGCGCGTGGCCCGAGGCCGTCGCCACGCATCCGTCGAGCGTCTGCGCCGTCTTGAGCGTCACCAGCGGCCGTCCCGTGCGGAGGTGATGGATGAACGCTTCGTTGAAGCGGCGGCAGGCGTGTTCGAGTACCCCGGCCGTCACGTCCACCCCTGCTCCGCGAAGGCGTGCCAGCCCGCGCCCGGCCACCTCCGGGAACGGATCCTGCATCCCCACCACCACGCGCGGGATGCCCTTCGCCAGAATCAAGTCGGCGCAGGGCGGGGTCTTGCCGTGGTGGCTGCACGGTTCCAGGTTGACGTAGAGCGTCGCCGCCCGCAGGGCCGCCGCGCCGTGCGCCTGCTCGGCCTGCTCGATCGCGTGTACCTCGGCGTGCGGGCCGCCATACCGGGCGTGCCACCCCTCGCCCAGCACCGCCCCGCCGGCCCCGACGACGACGGCCCCGACGAGGGGGTTGGGGCTGACGTGGCCGGCGCCGTGCGCGGCCAGCTCCAGGCAGCGATGCATCCAGTGGGCGTCGTTGGTCACACTTCTTCGATGTAGGCGGGCAGCGGCGCGTCCAGTTGCCACTGCTCAAAATAGAACCGGTGCTCGCCGCGTGCCCGCCGGTATGGGATGACGAAGCGCCGCACCCCCTCGGCCGGGTGCCGGCGGAAGGCGTCTACGAGCACCGCACGCAGCGGGCGGGCGGCGAACAGGCTCCAGTCGAAGCCGTCGTGGGCGGGCTCGGGCAGCAGCACCACGGCGCCGCCGTCGAGCAGGCTCCGGAGGGCCGGGAGCGCGCGGCGGCGGTCCGGCCCGGCGGCCGCCACCAGTGCCCCGGCCGCCACGCCTCCCCCCGAGGCGAGAAGGGCCGTGCCCCGGGGATCCTGGAGGACGGCCCGGGCCTCCGCCGGGTCTACGGCCCCGGCCGTCCCCGCGTCCGGTACGCGCCGCCAGACCGGCTCCAGCACGTCGAGCAGCGGCGCGGCGAAAGACGCCGGGTGGGCCAGCGCCGTCAGGCCGATGCGCCCGGTCGCGAGGTCCGTGCCGGCGAGGTACCCCCGGTAGTAGCGGGGTCCCTCGAACAGCGCCTCCAGCGGCAGCGCCGGCCCCGCCTGCCGCCGGGCATCCGGGTCGAGATCGTCCGACAGGACGTCGAGCGAGGCGGGCTCTTCGTAGAAATACTTGAGGACATCCATGCGCACCGCCGGGTCAGGATTCGTGAGGGGCCGGGGTCCGCGCGTCCGCTCCCGGCGCGGGATCCGGCGGTCCCGGCGCGGGATCCGGCAGTCCCGGCGCCGGAGGCTTGCCCGGTGCCGGCCCTTTCGCGACGGCCCCGGCGACCGTGCCGGGCCGGGCCGTGCTGACGACCGCTTCCGAGCCGTCGGCGGCGTGACGGACGAGCGCGTGCGTGCGCGGCACCACCATGTCCACCCGCTCGCACGAACCCACCCACGCCCGCAGCGCAGCGGCATCGATCCCGGGCGGCAGCGTCAGGTCTGCGGTGGAGCCCGGCGGCAGCACGCACCCCATCGGGCGGCGCCACGCCCCGGCCTCCACGTGCTGCACGTAGAGCAGATGATCGCTCCCGTTCCGAATGCTCAGCCGCGCCGCCTCGACCTGGATCTGGACCTCCGGGCTGCGCTCGCCACCGGGCGCGTAGGCCGCCAGCGGAAGAGGTGCGCCGGCCGTCTGCGCGAAGGCATCGA
>JAWWAN010000045.1:0-12666 GCA_033721675.1 Rhodothermales bacterium
GCCCGCCTCTACGACACCGCGCCCGACTCGGTCGCCGGGCGGCTCTTCCGGCGCGACGGCAACGACTACTCGGACTGGTTCTACGTCCACATCGACAGCTACTTCGACCGCCGTACCGGCTTCAGCTTCGCCGTCAACCCCCGGGGCGTCCGCAAGGACTTCCTGATCTTCGACGACTCGCAGGAGGATCTGAGCTGGGATCCCGTCTGGAGCGCGGCCGCCCGCATGGACGACGAAGGCTGGACCGTCGAGATGCGCATTCCCCTCTCGCAGCTGCGCTACAGCGAATCCGACGGCCCGCAGACCTGGGGGATCAACTTTCAGCGGCGCATCGCCCGCCACGGCGAGATCGCGTTCTGGAGCCCCCTGCCCGGCGACCTGAGCCGCTACGTCTCGGGGTTCGGCACGCTCGCGGGCATACAGAATCTGTCCCGCCCGATCCGGCTCGAAGCCCAGCCCTATGCCGTCTCCCGGCTGCACCGCCCCCCGGGCGGCCCGGAGGGCGATCCGTTCTACGAGGAAAACGACCTCTTCGCGAGCGCCGGCGCGGATCTGAAATACGGCCTCACGGCCGACCTGACGCTCACCGCCACCGTCAACCCGGACTTCGGGCAGGTCGAGGTGGATCCGGCCGTGGTCAACCTCTCGGCGTTCGAGACGTTCTTCGAGGAGCGCCGGCCGTTCTTCGTCGAGGGGGCGGAGATCTTCAGCTTCGGGCGGACGCGCACCTTCAACAACTACGGGTTCACCCAGTATTTCTATTCCCGCCGCATCGGCCGGCAGCCGCAGCGCCGGCTCTCCGGCTTCGACTTCGTAGATGCCCCGGAGGCGACGACGATTCTCACCGCCGCCAAGGTCAGCGGGAAGACGCCCGGCGGCTGGTCTCTCGGCGCGCTCGATGCCGTCACGCCGGTCGAGAAGGCCCGCTTTGCCACGGCCGAAGGCGTGCGCGGGCGCGAGCCCGTGGAGCCCTTCACGAACTACTTCGTCGGGCGCGTGCGCAAGGATTTCAGCGCCGGCCGCACCGTGCTCGGCGGCCTGGTCACGGCCGTCAACCGGAACCTCGAAGATCCCGCGTTCGATCCGCTCCTGCACCAGAACGCGTATGTGGGCGGCGTGGACTTCACCCATGCGTGGGGCGGGCGCCGGTGGACCGTCAGCGGCTTTGGCGCCGGCTCCCTCGTGCGCGGAGACGCCGAGGCGCTGCTCCGCACGCAGCGCGCCTCCGCCCGGTACTACCAGCGCCCCGACGCCGGCTATCTCTCCGTCGATCCGGAGCGGACGGCGCTCTCCGGCTACGTGGGCGAAGTTTCGCTCGCCAAGACCGGGGGCGAGCACTGGCGCGGCTCCCTCACCTACAAGGAGACCTCGCCCGGACTGGAGACGAACGACCTCGGCTTCCTCAGCCTCACCGACCGCCGCGCCTTCTCGACGTTCATCCAGTATGAGGAGCGCACTCCGGAGCGGCGGTTCCGCAACTACAACGTCTTCGCCTTCTCGAACCACGCGTGGAATTACGGCGGAGACAACGTCTTCACGGCCTACGTGCTCGCCGCCCGAGCCACCTTCACGAACTTCTGGGAGGTGTTCGGCAACGTCCGTTACCAGCCCACCGTGATGAACGACCGGCTCACGCGCGGCGGCCCGGTGGCGGCCTTCCCGGCGTCGTGGAGCACGTTCGTCGCGGTCGAGAGCGACGACCGGAAGCCGTTCTCGGCCGAGTTCGGCGTCTTCGCGCGGCGGGACGTCGAACGCGAGTACGACACCGAGTTCAGCCTGGAGCTGAATATTCGCCCCACCTCCGCGCTCCAGATCGAGCTGGAGCCTGAGATTACCTTCGAGCGCGACACCGACCAGTTCGTGACGAGCATCGCCGATGCGCTGGCGACGGCAACCTTCGGCCGCCGCTACGTCTTCGCGGATGTGACCTCGACCTCGCTCTCCCTCGAGACGCGCGTCGGGTGGACCTTCACGTCCAACCTCTCGCTTCAGCTCTTCCTCCAGCCGCTCGTCGTCGCCAGTGACTTCGACGACTACAAGGAGTTCCTGGCACCGCGCACGTTCGACTTCGCCGTCTACGGCGAGGACGTAGGCACCCTCACGCCAGACCCCGAGACCGGGCGCCTGATCGTCGACCCCGACGGAGACGGGCTGGCCGGCTCGTTCGCGGTGGGCGGGCGGTTCGGGCAGGATGACTTCACGTTCCGCTCCCTGCGGGGTAACCTCGTGCTCCGCTGGGAATACCGCCCCGGCTCGACGCTCTTCCTCGTGTGGCAGCACGCCCGCTCGAACGTGGGCGGCGAGGATGCCCTGCGCCTGGGGCGGGACCTCGACGACCTCTTCGGGGCTCCGGCGGACAACGTCTTCCTCGTCAAGCTCACGTACTGGCTGGGGCGGTAGGTCTAAGAGCCCTCCGCCTCGGGTAGCTCGAGCGCCGAGAGCGCCTCCAGCACGGCGCCAGGGGACCAGTGCGTGCCGCGCCAGAGCTGTGCGATGCGGCCGTCGGGGCCGATGAGCACCGTGGCGAGGTTGTGATCGAAGTCGGCGCCGGTGGGGCTGAAGAAGACGCCCAGCGGTTCGGCGAGCGCGGCGACGTCGGCCTCGGTGCCGGTGGCGAAGGTCCACGTGTCGAGCCGGTCCGTGTAGCGCCCCGCATAGTCGCGGAGGACGGCCGGCGTATCGTGGGTGGGGTCGAAGCTGACGCTCAGGAGCTGCACGGCGTCTCCGTACCGGGCGCGTAGCTGCGGTTGCAACGTGGCGAACTGGCGGGACAGGCGCGGGCAGAATTCGGGCAGGGGGCAGCGCGTGTAGATGAACGTCACCAGCAGCGCCTGGCCGGCATAGGACCCGGCCGTCAGCGTATCGCCATCCTGGTCGATGAGGGTGAAGGCGGGGGCGGCATCCCCCGGAGCGAGGAGGGGCGACGTAGACTCGGCGAACAGGGGATCCACCGACGCGGCGGGGTGCGCCGCCACGGCGCTGTCTGGCAGGGCCCGCAGGTCGGTGATCCAGGAGCTGTCTGGCACGAGCACGAGGCGGAACGCGACGGCGTCTCCCACCTCGAAGGCATCGAGCATGGTGGTGTCGCCCACCGTGAAGGGCATCACCATCGCCGGCATGAAGCCCGGCACGTCCTCGTGCTCGACGAGGAGCGTCCGCCCATCGTCGCCGAAGCCGGCGATGCGGCCTCGCACCTGGTAGCTCCGCTGCGGGGTACAGGCTGCCACGAGGAACAGCAGGGCCAGGAAGGCGGCGAGTCCCCGGCGGGACGCGCATGGGGAGGAGGGAAGCATGCGGCAGTGGGCGGACGGCTGGGTGGGAGGCTGGCGCTCCAACGCCTACCCTCCCGCCTTGTGCCGGTGTCAGCCCGCGCGCCGGGCCTTCTCGCCCAGCAGCACATCGATGGCGCCGAGGAGTTCACGGCGCGTGAACGGCTTGCTGATGTACCCGTCGAAGCCGGCCTGGAGGAAGCGGTCCCGGTCACCCGGCATGGCGTAGGCCGTCAGGGCCAGCGCGGGCGCGTCGGCGTAGGAGGGGCGCTCACGCAACAGGGCGAGCAGGTCGAGGCCCGTGCGCTCCTCGCCGAGGTTGATGTCCAGGATGAAGAGGTCGAAGGCGCGCTTCGTCGCCAGGTCGAGCGCTTCATCGACGAGCGAGGTGAAGGCGACGTCGAAGTCCTTCTTGAGCATGTACCGAAGCAGCGTCTGCGTATCCGGATTGTCTTCGACGACGAGGATCGTCAGCATCTGGTCACTCATCAGGGCGGGGTGTCAACGTGTAACGGGGTCTGATTCCGCACCCGAAACGGACGGCACCCCTATGTACAGGATATCAAGCCGGCTTCTACTAACAGTATGTACGACGAACATCCGTCGTATCGGTCACAGCCGGACGGATCATAAGCATCCTCTTTCAGAAAACGCAACTCGGCTTTCTGAATAGTCGCAATCCGCGAGCCGCCGCCCCCGGGGGCCGGGTGAAGCGCCGCATCGGCCCGTACTACCGGAGATGCCACCGGACCTGGAGCCGCACCTCGCGCATCCGGTTCCCCGCCACCGCGTCGAGCCCGCTACCGACGGTCTCGGCGTCTTCGTAGCGCGTCATGGCGGCCTTGCCTTCGACGGTGAGCGCGGGGCCGAGCCGCCAGCCGACACGGAGGTAGCTGCGCTGCCCGCGCCCGGAGAAGGCCGGCACGGAGAAGGTGTAGGTGAGGTCGTCCTCGAAGGTGTAGACGCGCGCCGCGTACCGGTCTACGTCGAACAGAGCAACGCGCGCATCGAACCGGAGGCGGGGCGCAGGCTGCCAGCGGACGTCCTGGTAGAGCAACCGCCCGACGGCGTCCATCAGGCCGGGTGTGGCGGCGCGGACGAGCTCCAGGCGCGCGCGAAGCCGCAGCGCGGGGCTGTGGAGGTAGTCAGCATGCAGGCGTACGGACTGGCGCGTTTCTTCGCGCAGGGCGTCCAGGGAGCGCCCGGTCGGGTCGGGTGCCGGGGCGCCTGCATCCCGCGTTTCGTGGCGGAGTTGGGCGGATATCCGCAGCCACTGGCGCGGCGCTCGCTCCACAAAGACGAGTGCTTCGTGGCCGCCGGCGGGGCGCGGTACGCCGAAGCGTGCCCACGGAAATCGGTAGAGGTCGAAGTACGCGGCAAGGCGCCAGCCGGGCGCGGGGTGCAGGTCCAGGCCGGCATACCACCCGGCCTCGTTCTGCGTGACGCCGTTGCGCTCGCCGAAGGCGTAGCCGTGAGGGCTCGCGAACCCGCGTGCATAGTTGCGTACGAGCAGGACCAGGGCGCCATGGGGAGGCATCTGCACCGTCACGCCGCCGATCCCGCCGACGCTGCCAGCACCGGTCACCGCGATCTCACCAAACGGATAGAACGCACCGAGGACCGCGCCCCCGAAGGCACTCCCCCCCGACGTGCTCGCGCCGGCGAGGCGATAGCGGGCATCGGCCGCCTCGCCGGCCGCGAGGGGCGGGGCGTAGCGGCTGTGAAAGCCGGAGAGGCCGGCGGTGACCGATCCGGCCGACATCGTGAGGGCCCCGCCGGTGAGCCGTTCGGTCACCACGCCGCGCCCCGCGATCTCGCCCGGAGTGCGATGAAGGCCGCCCCGTGCGAGCGTCGCGGTCTGCGAAGGGGGGTCCGCTCCGCCGGACGGGTCGGCTCTGAGGCGGCCGTCGAGACGGCGCTGGGAGACGAAGAACGTCGCCCGCAGCGGCCCGGCCACGCGAAGGGTGGCCCCGAGGCCGCGAAGATACCGATCCTCTTCGGCACTCGCCTGCCCGCGAACCCCCGTCCCGGAGCGGACCACGGCACGGACGCTCTCCCGGCTCTTGCCCAGCGCGCTGCTGCGCCAGAAGAGTACGCCCTGCCCGAAGAGGGTGTTGAAGTCGCCCACGACGAGGCGATCCAGCCGCCCGATGCCTTCGAGGGCGGCAAACCCGGCGACGTGGTCGAAGCCGAAGGCGCGCGTGGACGGATCCCAGCGGAGCGATTCGCCGGCATCCTTGTCCAGGGCCAGACCGAGCCGGATGCGCCCGCGCCGGATCCGGATCCGTGTGTAGAGGCGGTCCGGGGAGCCAGCATACCGGGTGCGGTTGGAATCAGGGCGGTAGCCCCGCCCGAGATCGATCCGCCGCCCGATGCGCTGGAGGCCCTCTACGCGCAGGCGCGGGCGGGCCGGAGCAGGCGTGTGGACCGTGAGGAACGGCCGCGCCGCCGCCACGCGCTCGGCAGAAAAACCCTCGACGGCTTCGAGCGCGTCGAGCGCAGGGAACGGCCCATGCCGGTCCCGGTGGCGGACGATGGCGCGCGCGAGTGCAGGACCGAGGTGCGGGAGCCGGGCCAGCAGGGCCGCGTCCGCCGTGTTCACGTCGAGGGGATGCTCCATCCACTCGGAGAGCAGTTCCGCGAGCGGCTCCGCGTCCGCGTCGGTGTCGTAGACGTCGAGGACAGCGCCGAGGATGGGGTCCGCAAAGGCAGAATCCGTGGCGGGCTGGGCGGCTGAGAGGATCGGCGCCAGCCAGGCGGCGGCCATCAGGAGCATGCGACGCCAGACCATCGGAGCTCACCACGTCACGTTCAGGGCGATGGCGGGCGACCAGCCGAGCGCTTCGTGCCGCTCGGCAGCGACGTCGGCGCCGAGCGTTCCGAGCCGGATGCCGGCCCCTGCGGCGAAGCGGGCCGGCGCGGTGGCGGCGCCGGCGCGGACCACGAGCACGCCGCCCGGCGACGCCTCGGCACCGGCGCGGACCGACAGCGGGAAGCGCACGTCCTTGACGACGTCGACGAGCAGCAGCATCGGCGGGGCGGGGCGGTAGGCCAGGCCCAGGGCGAGCGTGCGGGGAAGCTCCTCGCGACCGGCCAGCGAGGGCGCGTGCAGGTTGGCCGCCTCGACGCCGGCCGTGAGGCCGGGGACGACCTCGACCAGGAGGCCGCCGGCCACCGCCAGCGCCGCCGCGCGGCCGTAGCCGTCGATGGCGACGTGGTGGAGGCGTAGCCGCAGGCCCAGGTGCACGCGGCGTGCACTGAGGAGCCCGAACCCGCGCGCGAGGCCTACGTGTGCGTGTGTCTCCCGGTACGCCTCCGTCCCGAAGACCCGGATGCCGGCCGTGGCGGTGCCCCATCCGGCGGGTACGAAGGCGTCGACGGCGGCCAGGCGGAGGGCGCGAAGCCCGTAGGGCTGGGCCGCGAAGAACGTGACGGCGCGGGTGGGGAGGGAAGCCCACGCGGCCGGGTTGGCGCGGCCGGCCGCGTGGGCCGGGAGGGCACAGTACGCCCCACCGAGGCCCGCCGCCCGCGCGCCGCCCTCCAGGCCGGTCTGCGCCACCGTGGAGAGGGCAGGGGCGAGCGAAAAGACGACGATCAGGGCGAGTAGAGTACGGGGCATCGGGAGGACCTCGGTGGGCGGCACGACCGCACGGTAGAGCCCCCCCCGATCCCTTGCAAGGATCCGGAGCCTGCCGGGCAGATCCCTCCCGGGGAGGAAACCGGGCCGAGGGCCTCGGGTATGAGCCGCCACGGTACTGCTTCTCTTCCCTGCTCTGCCCGACGGATGTTCGTGCGTCTCTGCCGCCGGCTCGCTGCCGCTGCCCTTCTGGTGCCCCTCACGCTCGCGCTCGGCCCCACTGCGGCCCACGCCCAGGAGTTTCAATGCGATGTCACCGTCGACTATCGTCAGCTCAGCGGATCCCGCTACACGTACCTCGACGAGCTGGAGGAACTCGTCGAAGAATACATCAACGAGAACACCTGGACGGAGGACCGCTACCAGGTGCTGGAGCGCATCCGGTGCACGATGCAGATCGTCTTCGACCAGGCGGTGACGCTGACGAGCTTCCGGGCGCGGCTGATCCTGACGATGGAACGGCCGATCTATGGCACCACGTCGTCTACCACCGTACTGCGCGTGAACGACGACCAGTGGCAGTTCGAGTACGCCCAGGGGACGCCCCTGATCTTCGAGCCAGAGCGCTTCCACCCCTTCACGTCCGTCCTCGACTACTACGTGTACCTCATGCTGGGGTACGACTACGATAGCTTCAGCGAGCTCGGCGGCACCCCGCACCTCCGGAAGGCCCAGCGCGTGGTGGACCTCGCGCAGACGCAGGGCGGCATCGGCTGGAGCCAGGTCGGCGACGACCGCAACCGGGCGGCACTGATCCGGCAGATCCTCGACCCCCGCTTCCAGGCCCTGCGCACCGCCTACTTCACCTATCACTTCGGCGGGCTCGACCATTTCGTCACCGAGACCGAGCAGGCGCGGCGGCGCGTGCTCGATACGCTCGCGGCCCTACAGGGGCTCTACAACGAGGTCTCGCGTCAGTACGTGCTCGACCTCTTCTTCGACACGAAGTACCAGGAGCTGGTGGCCATCTTCCTCGGCTCCCCGCAGAGCCAGCAGGCCTACGCGCTGCTCAACCAGGTGGATACCGGCCACCTGACGGAGTACAACCGCCTCATCCAGTAGCGCCCTCCGGCGCCGAGGCCCTGTGGCCCGCCGCCCCGGCCCGCTCCGAGCCGCGGGTGGGGCGGGCTCAAAGGCAACGGGGCCCTCCTGATGATCCTCGCCCACCTGCTCAACACGAGCGTCCGATGGCAGGGCGCAGAAGTGCGGCTGCGGATCGTCGTGCCGGACGTGCTCGTGGCCGACGGGCGGCCGTTCGGCGCCATCCTCCGCGCGACGTCGGCCGACGCCGAACTCGTGCTGCTCTGCATGGCCGAGCCTCGGCATGGCCGAGCCCGGCGACGACTTCGAGGCGTAGTATGCCGATCTACGCGCCCGAACGGAGGGTCCGCCCTCCACGATCTTCGTGCTTGCCGCCGAAGAAATCGCCTTCGGCGAAGTACTCCTCAAGACGGCCCGTGACGGCGATGAAGTTTGACCGGGAGGCCTCCCGAATTGCCCGGCCTCCGAGCGCCGCGAAGAGTACCTTCACCCCCCGACGCCGCTCTCCACACAGACCCCTGATCTCTCGACCGATGCGCCGCTTTCTGCTCGTCGCCATGCTGTTCTTCCTCTCGCTCCCCGCAGACACCCGCGCCCAAGATGCCGCGCCCGACGATGTCGCCTCGCCGGAAGCCATCGTGACGGCAGCCTACGCGGCGCTCGTGCGGGCGCCCGGCGAGCCCTTCCAATGGGACCGGTTCCGCACGCTCTTCCTCCCGGAGGCGACGCTCATCCCCAACACCGAGCAGACGGGCGGCGTCTTCCGGGTGCATTCGCCCGAGTCCTTCATCGAATGGATCGACGGCTGGTATGCCGAACATGCCCCCATCGGCGGGCCGGACGACAAAGGATTCGCCGAAGAAGCCATCCATAACGAGGTGCGGCGATATGGCGACGTGGCGCAGGTCTTCAGCACGTACCAGAAGCGATTCTTCGACGACGATACCGTCCTGGGGCGCGGCATCAACAGCTTCCAGCTCGTCCGGCGGGATGGACGCTGGTGGATCGTCTCCATCGTGTGGGACGAAGAGAATGGCGCCGGCCCGATTCCCGAAGAGTTTCTGCACTGAGGGTCGATCAGCCCCGGGCGGCGCGTTCCAGCCGGTCCAGGAGCGCCCGCCCGAGGCCTTCGGGTACGACGCGCTGGCAGTAGATCGTGTCGATCCCGAGGGCGTCGCAGCGGCGGAAGAAGTCGTAGACCTCGTAGGCGTAGCGTTCGAGGTCCGGTGCGATCGTCACGTGCCCGTACTGCGTGGGATCCGGTGGAGCGTCGAGGCCGAGGTAGGCCGAGGTCGGGCCGGCCGCAGCGTCCTCCGGGTGGTCCACGAGGCGGACGGCGGCGCGGGGTGCGTAGTGCCGATAGCGGGTGCCGGGGCTGCGCGCGGCCTCGCGCGTGCCCGGGGCGGCGAGGCGGGTCTCCGGAAGGACGGCGCGCAGCGCCTCCAGCGTCACCACGCCGGCCCGCAGCACGAGCGGCACCGGCCCCGTGCAGTCCACCACGGTCGATTCGAGCCCGGCCTCCGAGCGGTCGCCGCGCAGGATGCAGGCGATGCGCCCGTCGAGGTCGTCGCGGACGGCCTGCCACGTGGTGGGGCTCGGTCGGCCGGAGCGGTTGGCAGAGGGTGCGGCGACGGGCGTGCCGCAGGCCGCCAGGAAGGCGTGGGCCACCGGATGGCGTGGCATCCGCACGCCGACGGTGCCGAGCCCTCCACTGACGGCGGCCGGCAGGTGCTCGTGGCGCGGCAGGATGAGCGTCGTCGGGCCGGGGAAGAACGCGTCGATGAGGCGGCGGGCCGCCTCTGGGACGGTGCGGGCGACGGCGCGGAGCTGGCCGAGCGCGGCGAGGTGGACGATGAGCGGGTTGTCCTGCGGGCGGCCCTTGGCGGCGAAGATCCGCGCGATGGCGTCGGGCTGGAAGGCGTCCGCGCCGAGGCCATAGACCGTCTCGGTGGGGAAGGCCGCCAGCAGGCCGCGCCGCACGTAGGCCGCCGCCACGGAGGGATCGGATGTAAGGTGAGTCTGCACGCGGGGCCGGAAGACTGGAAAGGGCGCATCTTACGGCCTTTTCGGCCTCGTTGCAAGCGCGGCCGCGCCCCGGCGTCGAGGCGGAGACGGGCGGCGTAACCTTCGCAAAACCAGCGCCGTAGAGCGATGGGCGCGTGACCCAGCGCGCGTTGTTACTGCCCCGCCCTCGCGTGCGGCTCTGAAGAACATCCCGCCGTTCCAGGAGGAAGTATGCCGCCCTCATCGACGTCGAAGAACCCGGAGCCGTCCCACCCCGCCCGGTTGCGACGGCTCGGCCAGTTCATCACCCGATACTGCAAGCGACTGACGGATCCCTCGCGCTCCCGCTTCCGGCGCGCGATGCTCGCTCTGGCAGGCATGACGACCCTCGGCGCGGCCGGCGCCATGGCCCTGCTGCTGCTCTGGGGCGTCCTCTACCTGGTGACGCCAGGCACGGCGACGATCGAGCGGCTGAAAGTGCAGCGCCCTTCCGTCATCCTCGATGCGGCCGGCCAGGAGCTGTATCGCTTCGAGCAGGGGCGCCGCGAGTGGGTCGGGCTCAGCCAGGTCTCGCCGCACGTCATCGCCGCGCTCATCGCCACGGAAGACCATCGATTCTACGACCACGGTGGCGTGGACTATCGGCGGCTGGCAGCGTCTACGCTGCACACGCTGCGCGGAGACCGGCAGGGCGGTTCGACGCTCTCGATGCAGCTCGCCCGCAACCTCTTCCCGGAGCGCGTCGGCGGTTCTGGTGCCCTGCTGCGCAAATGCAAGGAGCTCGTCGTCGCGCGCAAGATCGAAAGGGTCTATACGAAGGACGAGATTCTTGAAGCCTATCTGAACCAGGTGCCGTTCCTCTACAACGTACGCGGCATCGAGATGGCAGCACAGACCTACTTCGGTAAGCCGGCCCGCTCGCTGGACGTCGCCGAGAGCGCTACGCTCGTGGGCATGCTCAAGGCGACGAGCGCGTACAACCCGGTGCGGCACCCGGAGCGGTCCCAGCAGCGGCGCAACGTGGTGCTCAGCCAGATGGTGCGGCACGGCACGCTCTCCGCCGACGAATACGAGCGCCTCAAGACGCAGCCGATCCGCGTCCGGTTCGAGCGGCCGGCGGTGGCGCAGCGGCGGGCGCCCCACTTCACCGCGCACGTGCGCCGATGGCTGGAGCCGTGGGCCCGCAAGCACGGGCTCGATCTGCGGACGGCCGGCCTGCGCGTCCATACCACGCTCGACCTCCGCCTCCAGCAGCTCGCCGAGCAGGCGGCGGTGCGGCAGGGCGCCGCGCTCCAGGCCGTCGCCGACGTCGAGTGGAGCCGGGCGGCCAACCCGCTGCGCTCGCAGAGCCCGCATGATTACGCCGCGCACCGCCGCAACGCGCCGCCGTTCGCGCACTTCTGGCAGACCCGGAAGGACGTGGTGGACGGCCTGATCCGCAGCACCCCGCGCTACCGGCAGGGCCTCGCACAGGGGCAGGAGGCCGCCGCCGTGCTGGCCGCGCTCCGTGCCGACGCCGCGTTCATGGACAGCCTCCGCGCCGCCGCTACCCGCCTCGAAGTCGGCTTCGTCGCGCTCGATCCGCGCACCGGCCACGTCCGCGCCTGGGTAGGGAGCCGCGACTATTTCGTGGATCAGTACGACCATGTGGCGAAGGCCCGCCGGCAGCCCGGGTCCACGTTCAAGCCGTTCGTCTACGCCGCCGCGCTGGAGCGTGGCATGACGCCGGAGCACATCGTCGAAGACCGGCCCGTGGAAGTCGCGCTGGATGGCGGAGAGGTCTGGCGGCCCGCCAACGCGGGGGGATTCACGAACGAGCCGGTGACGCTGCGCCGCGCGCTCGCCGAATCACGCAACAGCGTGGCCGTGCAACTCATCGAAGAGGTGGGGCCGCGGCGTACGGCGCGGCTGGCCCGCCGCCTCGGCATCCGGGAGAGCCGCCTGGAGGCGGTCCCGTCGCTGGCGCTCGGCACGAGCGCGGTGACGCTGCTGGAGATGACGAGCGCATACGCCACGCTTGCCGCCGGCGGCGTCTATCGCGAGCCCGTGGTGGTCACGCGCGTCGAGGACGCCGAAGGCACCGTGTTATTCGCGCACGAGGCCCGCGAAGACCGCGTGCTCAGAGAGCGCACGGCACAGGCCGTAGTAGACATGATGCGCGGGGTGGTGGACGACGGCACCGGCCAGCGCGTGCGGTCCGTCTTCGGCGTCCGCGCGGACGTGGCCGGCAAGACCGGCACGACGCAGCACGGCGCCGACGGCTGGTTCCTGCTGATGCACCCGCACCTCGTCGGCGGGGCGTGGGTCGGCTTCAACGATCCGCGTGTGACGTTCCGCAGCGATTACTGGGGGCAGGGCGCCCACAACGCGCTCTACGTGGCCGGCGACTTCTACCGGCACGCCCTCCGGCAGGGCCGCCTCGACCCCCGCCCGAGTCTCGGCCCGGCGCCCGTCTTCGAGCACCGCCCGGGCTTCTTCGACCGGGCCGGGCAGTGGTTCGCAGAACTCTTCGAAGAAGAGGACGATTCAGACCGGCGCGTGGCGGAGGCCCGCCCTGCACCGCCTGCGCCGCCGCCGCCACCCCGCCGGCAGGCACGCCGCCGCGCGTCGCACGAGGATGATGCCGCCCGCGAGATCCAGCGGTTCGCACGCGACCTCGGGCGCGTAGCCGCCGAGGTCGGGCGCTTCCTGGAACACCAGGACGCCCGGACGGCC
>JAWWAN010000046.1:0-12662 GCA_033721675.1 Rhodothermales bacterium
ACGTTCGCCTCGGAGTACCGGCAGGGCTACGTGACTCGCCGCGAGGCGCGCCGCATCCTCAAGATGATCGACCGCAAGCGCGTCAAGAAGATGGTGCGCGCCGGCGACATCGAGACGGCGGAGATCGACGAGGAGACCAAGGTGCTCGTGGGCAGCATCGAGGACTACCTGATCGAGCACGAGCGCGGCGAGGAAGAGGAATAGACCCCGCGCTGCCGCTTCATTTCTTCTTGCGCGGGGCGGCTTTCTTCGGCGGCGCTTTCTTCGGGGGCTTCTTCTCCGGCAGCGACGCTTTGCCCTCGGCCGATGCCTTGACGGCGACGAACGTGCCCTCGGCCACCAGGCCCCACAGCTCGCTGCGGACGGTGTAGACGCGGCCCTCTTTCAGCTTCGTGGCGTCGAGCGAGAGCGTTCTTGACTCGTGGGTGCTGTGGCCGGCCGCCAGCGTGTGCCCCCGCGCCGGAAGGGGCGCTCCTGCTTTCGTTTTCTGCCGGCGCTGGTACTCTTTCTTGCGCAGGATCTCGCGGTGGTTCTCGTCCAGCACGTGCCAGAAGTGGGCGTCGTCGGTGGCGGCGTGCAGCACGTAGTCGTGGTCGCTCGTGTTGCGCAACTCGGCGCGGACGTCGAGCTCGACGTGCTCGTCCCCGTCCGAGAAGTAGACGACGGGCTGGACGTCAAGGTGCGCCTCGATCAGTGCGGTGGCGATCATCGGGGTTCCTCCGAGGCAGCCGGTGGGAGCGGACGTGGCGGCACTTCCGCAGGCGGACCGCTGCTCCCAACATACTGGATGCCGGGCCCGGAAAAAACAACGATGTTGTGAGCGCGCGGGCGGGTCAGGACGAGCGGGCGGGTCAGGACGAGGACGTGGCGGCCGGGGGCAGGCCCAGCATCGTACGCAGCTGCGGCCGCATCTCCTCCACCGGGAAGAGCCCGATGACGCGCTGGACGATCTGGCCGTCGGCGTCGATGAGGTAGGTGGTGGGCAGGGCCCACACGCCACCGTAGGCCTCGGCGACGCTCCCGTCGTCCAGGGCGAGGGGGTAGGTGACGTTGAGGCGTTCGGCGAAGGGCTGGATGAGCGCGGCCTCCTCGTTCACCGAGATGCCGACGACGGTCAGCCCGTGCGGCTCCAGCTCTTCGTGCAGCGCCGTCAGGTCCGGCATCTCGGCGATGCAAGGCGTGCACCACGTCGCCCAGAAGTTGAGCAGGACGACCTCGCCGCGATAGTCGCGCAGGCTCAGCGAGTCGCCGCCGAGGGTTGGCAGCGTGAAGGCGGGGGCCGGCCCGAGGTCGGCGGCGGCCGTCGGCGCGGCCGGGGCCGCCTCCTGCGGCGTGGCCGGGGCGGCCTCGCCGAGGGGTTCGTCCTCCCCGGCGGGTTCGCAGGCCGGGAGCAGGAGCAGGGCGAGCAGGAGGGGAAGGAGGGTTTTCATGGCGCGGTCAGCGGGTCTACGGCCTGGCGCACGGTCTCGGCGCTGACGCGGTGGTGCGAGGCGTCGAAGACGGGCCGGCGGCGGTGCAGCACGATCACCTGCGGCGTCTCGTGGCGGATGCCGAAGCGCTGCTCGATGTCGTTCGAGAGATCGCGACGCTGCTGGACCACCACCTCGTAGACGGGCGGAGCACTTCCGGCGAGGGCGTTCAGCTTGCGGCGGGCGCGGGCGCTGAGCCCGCACAGGCGGCTGTGCTTGAACAGCACCACGGGCTCGCGCTCCGAACGCGCGATCGCGTCTTCGAGGGCATCCGGCGTGTCCAGCGGTACGAAATCGGAGGGGGTACGGACTTCCATAACGGGGCGGAACGGTGGGGGTGTTTCACTCGGTGGGCTTGTTCTGTGGCGCCGCGTGCCGGGGGCGTTACGGTGGGGGTGCCCGGCGGCGGTGCGCGGGGAGACAACAAATCCGCGCCGCCGATGTTCTAGGGACGCGGAATCCGTTACCGGAACCCCACGCCCGTTTCACCATCTCTACGCTGCTCGCATGGAAGCCACCGCCACCGGAGCCGAAACCGTCCACTGGGACCTCACCGACCTCTACCCGAGCGAGGACGCGCTCGACCACGACCTCGAACAGGGCGACCGCGAGGCCGAGGCCTTCGCCGAGACGTACCGGGGCCGGGTGGGCGATCTCTCCGCCGAGGCCCTCGCCGAGGCGCTGCGCCGCTACGAAGACCTCCTCGACCGGCTCGGGCGCGCCTACACTTACGCCTACCTGCACTGGTCCACCAACACCGAGGACGCCGCCCGGGGCGCGCTCCTGCAGAAGGTCCGCGAGGCCTACACGCAGATCCATCAGAAGCTCATCTTCTTCGAGCTCGAATGGATCCAGCTGGACGACGAACGCGCCGGCGCGCTCCTCGCCGACGACGCGCTGGCCGGCTTCCGCCATCACCTGGAGCGCGAGCGGCTGATGAAGGACCACGTCCTGACCGAGCCCGAGGAGAAGATCCTCTCCGAGAAGTCCGTCACCGGCGTCAGCGCCTGGAACCGGTTCTTCGACGAGACGCTGGGGGCGATGCGCCTGGAGCTGGACGGCGAGACGATGACGCAGCAGCAAGTGCTCGCCAAGCTCTACGAGCCGGACCGCGCCCTCCGCCGCCGCGCCGCGCTGAGCTTCACCGAAGGGCTCGAAGCGCACCGCCGCCCCCTCACCTACATCTTCAACACGATCCTCGCGGACAAGGCCTCGACGGACCGCCTGCGGGGCTACCCGCACTGGCTCCGCAGCCGCAACCTCTCCAACGAAGTCGATGACGCGCCCGTGGAGGCGCTCATCGAGGCCGTCACCGCCCGGTTCGACCTCGTGGCGCGCTTCTACCGCCTCAAACGCCGCCTGCTGGGCCTCGACGAGCTGTTCGACTACGACCGCTACGCGCCCGTCGGCGAGGCCGACGCGAGCTACCGGTGGGACGACGCCCGCGCGCTCGTGCTGCGCTCCTACGAGGAGTTTCACCCGCAGATGGGCGCCATCGCCGGCTACTTCTTCGAGCGCAACTGGATCGACGCGGCCCTCGCGCCGGGCAAGCGGGGGGGCGCCTTCAGCCACGGCGCGGTGCCGAGCGCGCACCCGTACGTGCTGATGAACTACACGGGCAAGGTGCGGGACGTCCAGACGCTCGCCCATGAGCTCGGCCACGGCGTCCACCAGTACCTGTCGCGGTCGCAGGGCGTGCTCCAGAGCGATACGCCGCTGACGACCGCTGAGACGGCCTCCGTCTTCGGCGAGATGCTCGTCTTCCAGCGGCTCATGCAGGAGGAGACCGACCCGAAGAACCGGCTGGCGATGCTCGTATCGAAGATCGACGACACCATCGCGACGGTCTTCCGGCAGGTCTCGATGAACCGCTTCGAGGACCGCATCCACACGGCCCGCCGCACGCAGGGCGAGCTGTCCGCCGAGCAGCTCTCGGCGTTCTGGATCGAGACGCAGGAGGCGATGTTTCAGGGCAGCGTCACGCTCGGGGAGCACTACCGCCACTGGTGGAGCTACATCCCGCATTTCCTCCACACGCCGGGCTACGTCTACGCGTACGCCTTCGGCGAGCTGCTCGTCCTCGCGCTCCATGCCCGCTACCAGGAGGAGGGCGCGCCCTTCGCAGAGAAGTACCTCGGCCTGCTCGAAGCCGGCGGGAGCGACTGGCCGCACGTGCTCGTCGGCCGCCTGGGCATCGACCTGCAGGATCTCTCGTTCTGGCACCAGGGCCTGGGCGCCATCGAAGCACTCGTCGAGCAGGCCGAGGTGCTCGCGGCGGCCGCGACGAACGGGCAGCAGGAGTAGGGCCAGCGGTGCAGCGGCGCTTCCCCCCATGTCCGTGCTTCCCACTGTGCCCGTGTCATCCCGAGCGGAGGCCCTGCGGGCCGTAGCCGAGGGATCTCGCCGGGAAGCAGTAGCGACAGCCCGGATCGCTGAGATCCCTCGGCAATGCTCGGGATGACCCAGGAGGGGGCTCGGGAGGAGAGAAACTGAGGCGGGGTGGCAGGCGAGGGAAGCCGACGCCCGTGGGTCAGGCCGGCGGGTTCACGTCGTCGCGCTCCATCAGCAAGCGGTGGAGGTATTCGATCATGCGGGCCTGCTGCTCGAAGTGGCCGTGCTGCGCCTCGACGTTCACGTACGGTACGCCGGCGCGCGCGGCGTAGACCGAGAGCGAGCCGTCGTCGGTGACGCGGGCGTTGTCTTGCATGACCACGTTGAAGCCGCCTGCGCGGAGGGCGTCGTAGAGCGCCCGGTCGGTGACGAAGAAGAAGTCGTCCGGGTCGTCCTCGGCGGAGAGGTGGGTGAAGAGGGCGTCCATGGCGTAGTCGCCGTCGTCCAGGTAGCTCAGGATCGAGTAGTTCTCGCCCGTGTTGTTGTGGATGGTGACGACCACGCCGAGGTCGGCCAGCGCGTAGCGGTCGAGCAGGGCCTCGGCGAAGGCGCGGACGGCGGCGTGGGCGGCGTCGGAATAGGTGGAGAGCGTGTCGAGCGAGGCGCGGATGCCGGCGTCGGTGAAGATGCGGTTGGGGTCCACGGTGTAGACCGTGTCCTCGACGCTGAACTGCATGTTGCGCTCGCCATTGTGCTGGAGCTCGACGACGCGCCCGCCGTGGTGGCCGATCACGTTGAGCGCGGCCTCGACGGCCGTGTCCTCGTTGTCGTGGACGCTGATGTAGGTCGGCCCCGGCGCCTCCGCTTCGTGGACGAGGAGCTGGGCCGTGGAGTCGCCGAGGGTGAGCGGGAGGCGCGCGGTGCGGATCTCGTACTTGGGGCCGCAGCCGGCCAGCAGCGCCGCTGCGCTCAGCAGCAGCAGCACGCCGGCGCCGTCGATCCATCCAAACATAAGGGGTATCGGGGGTGGGTGAGCGTGGGGTCGGGTGGTCGCACCAACGCGGCGCGGCGGCCGTCGATCCCGCCGCGGGGCCGGCCGGGTTGCGCCGGGGGCCTGCAAGCCGGATCTTCCGGGTGCAGATTCCGGGGCGTGGGGATCCCGATGCCCCGCCCGCTGTGCTCGCGCGTCTGACGCATCCCCTCCGCACCCGCCGACCCGACCCTCGCATGCTTATCGCCGCCCTGATCACCGAGCCGACGGCGCTGTTCGCGTTTCTGGCGGCGCTGCTGGCGCTCATCTACTTCCTCAGCCGCCTCGGCCCGCTTCAGAAGTTCTTCGAGTACGTGCCGCCCGTCATCTGGGCCTACTTCCTGCCGATGTTCGCCACCACGCTCGGCATCACGCCAGACACGAGCGCGGCCTACGACTGGATGGCGCGCTTCCTGCTGCCGTTCTCCCTCTTCCTGCTGATGATCACGGTAGACCTGCCGGCGATCCTCAAGATGGGGCGGATGGCGCTGCTGATGATGCTGGCGGGCACGCTCGGCATCGTCATCGGCGGGCCGGTCTCGTTCGCGCTCTTCCAGGGACTGTTGCCGGACGACGCGTGGATGGGCTTCGGGGCGCTCTCGGGGAGCTGGATCGGCGGCACGGCCAACATGGTGGCCGTCCAGCAGCACATCGAGTCGACGGTGCCGGGGGCGCAGGTGGACCTCGGCCCGATCATCGTGGTGGACACCGTGGTGGGCTACGGCTGGATGGGGGTGCTGATCTTCATGAGCGCCTTCAAAGACCGCCTCAACGGGTGGCTCCGCTCGGACCCGCAGGTCGTGCGGGACCTGAAGGCGCACCAGGAAGCCATCGAAGCCGAGCAGGAGCACGTGCCTGCGACGATGGCGGACCTGGCGATCATCGTCGGGCTGGGGCTGGCGGCGGCGGTGCTGGGGCGGCTGCTGGGCGGGCTCATCCCGCCGATCACGCTCACCGAGGGCGGCAGCGCGCTCATCAGCGGAACCACGTGGGCCATCCTGATCGTGGTGACGGCCGGGCTGGCGCTCTCGTTCACGCCGTTGCGGCGGCTGGAGCGGCCCGGCGCTTCGCGCATCGGGTACCTGGCGCTCTACCTGTTGCTGACCTCCATCGGCGCCAGCGCGAATCTGCGGGCGGTGCTGGAGGCGCCGCTGTTCCTGCTCACGGGGGCCGTCTGGATCAGCATCCACGTCCTGATCCTCTTCGTTACGGCCCGGCTGCTGAAGGCCCCCATGTTCTTCGTCGCCACCGGCAGCATGGCGAACGTGGGCGGGGCGGCGAGTGCGCCGGTGGTGGCCGAGGTCTACGGCGCGGGGATGGCGCCCATCGGCCTGCTGATGGCCGTGGCCGGGTACATCCTCGGCATCTACGCCGCTCTCGGGTGCGCCGAGTTGCTGCGGTGGATCGCGATGTAGAGCGAGCGCCCTACGGCCCGTGCCCGCCGGCGGCCTCGCCGGCCGAGACGGCGGGCGAGGTGGCCCGGCGCGCGGCGAGGGCAGAGAGGACGGCGGTGCCCACCGTCCAGGCGATGCCCACCGCGACGCCGGCGCCCAGCCAGCCCTCCTGCCAGAGGTTGCTGACCACGTAGGCGATCCCGCCGGCGGCGTTGACCCCGGCCGAGGTCATCCAGAAGGCGCGCTCGCTGAGTCCGAGCAGCTCCGTAGCCTCGCCCCGAGACAACCGCCAGTAGCCGTAGAGCAGCGCCAGCCCGATCGCGAGGGCGGCCAGAACGATCGGCTGCGGGATGAGCAGAAAGACGAGGCTGAGCGCGCCGGGCACCACATTCAGCCGAAAGAGAAACCGGGCGAGGCGGCGGTTGTCTCGAAACATGGCCAGGTTCTGCGGTTCGAGGAGGGGTGAGCGGCATAGCGACGGCGTCCAACATACGAGATCGGGAGCGGCCGTGCGGTCTCCTCACGAATCGAGAAGGCCCGAGGGGGCGCCTCCTGCGTGCGCCGATGGAGCAGCGTAGCGATCAGGCATGTGCCCGCGGACGAGCTCGGTGCGCTGCTCTCGCGCCTCGCGCACGCGCCGGGTGCGCTGGTAGATGAGGAGGGCCGCCAGCAGCACCCCGGCGAGTGCGACTACCACGCCGCGCCATAGCTGCTCGCGCGGCATCGCCCGCGCCAGCCACACGGCGATGACGAGCGTAACCCCGCCGCCGAAGAGTCCACTCATCAGGACCGTCGCGCCGGCGGCGAGGCCATCCCCCGGGCGGACGAAGAAGGAGGCACCAACGAAGGCCCCGGCGATGAAACCCAGCGCCGTCAGGAGCAGCACGAACAGAAATCCGGGAAGAATGCGGGACTGCGCCATGGCCGTTTCGGCATCGGGAATGGGACGAGCGGCGAGGGGCCTCGCGCGCTCCGGACGATGCCCTCTACGACGGCTGCCTCGCGTCGGTTCGTCGAGCCAGGAGACGCGAATATGCACGCTGCCGGCACGGCGCAGAGAGGGGCCGCGTTCCTCACTTGCGTTACAGCGCCGTTTCATTCATATTTCAACCCATCCGCTGAACCGCCCCGATGCGGTCCGGTTGGTATCGTCCCCCTCGTCGACGATCCGTTCTGGTGCGGTATGACGTTCTACGCCTTTGGTCTCAACCACGAGACGGCGCCGGTTGCGCTGCGTGAGGTGTTTGCGCTCGATGCGGCGGCGCACCCCGCGCTGCTCGCGGCGCTCGCGCTGACGGAAGACGCCGAGGTGTTGCTGCTCTCGACGTGCAACCGGACGGAGGCCTATCTCTACGGCACCGCCACCGACCGCGCCGCCGTCGTGGAGGCGCTGGCGGCGCACGCGGGCCGTGCGTGGCCGTCTGAAGCGGCCTTCGCCTTTCAGGACGAGGACGCCATCCTGCACCTGCTGGAGGTCACCTGCGGCCTCCGCTCGCTCGTTCTGGGCGACGCGCAAATCCTGGCGCAGGTAAAGGAAGCTTACCGCCGCGCCGCCGATGCCGAGCGGGTGGGAGCGGTGCTGCACCGGCTGCTGCACACGGCGTTCCGGGCCGCCAAGCGCGTGATCAACGAGACGGCGCTGCAGAGCGGGCAGGCGACGGTCTCGGCCGCCGCCGTGGCCGCCGCCCGGCGCTACGCCCAGGCCCGCACATCCGAGGGGCTGCGCGCCTGCCGGGTGCTGGTGGTCGGGGCCGGCGAGATGGCGCGCCTCGCGCTCGACGCGTTCGCCGCGCTCGAGCCGGCCGCCCTGACCGTGACGAACCGGACGCCTGCGCGCGCCGAAGCCCTCGCTGCCGCCGCCAGGGCCGATACGGTGGACTGGGCCGAACGCCATGCCGCCGCTGCCGGTGCGGACGTCGTGCTGGTCGCGACGGCGGCGCCGGCGCCCGTGCTCCGGGCCGAGGCGCTGCCGGACGGAGAGGCCCTCCTCGTCGATATCGCCGTGCCGCGCAACGTCGATCCCGCCATCGACGGGCGGGGCGGGTACACCGTGATCGACCTCGACCGGCTGGACGCCGCGCTGCTGCACGCCTCGGAGGTGCGCCGCGCCGCCGTGCCGGGGGCAGTACGGATCTGCGAAGAGGCACGGGCCGAGTACGTCACCTGGTTCTTCCACCAGCAGGCGCTCCAGCCTGCCATCCACGCCATCCGGGATACCTTCGAGGCCATCCGGCTTCAGGAGATCGAGCGCCATCACGGCCGCTTCTCCGAACTCGACCGTGACGAGCTGGACCATCTCACGCGCTCGATGCTGCAGAAGCTGCTCGCCGTGCCCGTCGTCCGTCTGAAGAACGTCGAGCCGGAGAGCATCGATTTCGTGCGGGGCATCAAGCTGCTGCACGCCCTATTCTCCCGCCCGGACTGCGAGGACGACTCCGCCCAGGCCGCACCCGCACCGTCGACCCGGACGACCGATGCGTCTCCGCAGGCGCTGCCTCCGCTGCAATGCCCGTTCGAGCTGCCGGACGAGGCGGCTACGCAGAACCCGGACCGGGCGCTCCGCGACGCGCTCCGCTCCTGACCGCTGCCCTCCGCCGAAGCACTTCTCGCCGCTCGGCTCTGCTGATCGATGCCTGACCTTCCCGATCCGTTCGTCCTCGGCACGCGCGGCAGCGCGCTGGCGATGTGGCAGGCGCGGCATGTGCAGGCTTCGCTGGAGGCCGCCGGGCACCGCGTGGCGCTGGAAGAGATCGTCACCACGGGCGACCGCATCCTCGACGTGCCGCTCGCCGAGATCGGCGACAAAGGGCTGTTCACGAAGCAGCTCGACGACGCCCTGCTCGCGGGCCGGATCCACCTCGCCGTCCACTCGCTCAAAGACCTGCCTACCCGGCTCCCGGATGGCCTCGTGCTGGCCGCCGTCGGGGAGCGCGCCGCGCCGTGGGATGCCTTCGTCGGCCGCCCGGGGGTGCCGGTGGCGCTGGAGGCGTTGCCCGAAGGCGCCGTGCTGGCCACCTCGTCCCTCCGCCGCCGCGCCCAGCTCCGTGCCTTCCGGCCCGACGTCCAGGTGGTGGACGTGCGCGGCAACGTAGACACCCGCCTCCGCAAGCTCGACGAAGGAGATTGGGACGGGCTCGTCCTGGCCGAGGCCGGCCTCCTCCGCCTCGGGCTGGCTGCGCGCATCACGCACCGCATAGACCCCGCCGTGATGGTGCCCGCCGTGGGGCAGGGTGCCCTCGGCATCGTCTGCGCCGAGGACGCCGCGGGTGTGCGCCAGACGCTACACGCGGCCCTGCACCACGCGCCGTCCGCCGCCGCCGTCACCGCCGAGCGGGCGTTTCTGCGCCGGCTCGAAGGCGGCTGCCAGGCCCCCATCGGCGCGCATGCCCGGCTCCACGGCGGGCGGTTGCGGCTCGACGGGCTCGTGGCCGGTCTGGATGGGGAGCCGCTGCTGCGGGGATCCATGGAAAGGACGCCCGGCGAGGCCGAAGCGCTGGGGGCCGCGCTCGCCGACCAGCTCCTCGGCCACGGTGCTGGCGCCATCCTGGACGAGATCCGCCGCGCCCATGGAGCCTGAGCGTCCGCTGGTCTGCCTGCTGCGCACTGGGGTGGAGGGGGACCCCTACCAGGCGGCGCTCGAAGCCGCCGGTTACCGGGTCGTGAGCCAGCCCGTCCTCACGTTCCGGTGGGTGGACCCCGAGGCGCTCAGCGCTGCGCTCGGCGCATCCCATCGATGGGGCGGACTCATCCTCACCAGTCCGCGTGCGGCAGAGGCGCTTGCCCGGGTCTGGACGGACGCCCACGCACGCGCCTGGCGCGGGCGGACGGTCTTCGCCGTCGGGCCGCGCACGGCGGACGGCGCTCGGGCACTCGGGCTCGCCCCCGAAGGCGAGGAGGCCGGGGAGGCCCACGCGCTGGCGGAACGGATCGCAGGACGCCCGTTCGCGGCGCCCCTCCTGTTTCTCTGTGGCGACCGCCGCCGCGACGAGCTGCCCCGCGCGCTCGCTGCCGCCGGCATCGCGGTGAGGGAGCAGGTGGTCTACGAAACCCGTCTGCGCACCGGCTTCGCCCTCGACCCCTGGCCCGACTGGCTCGTCTTCTTCAGCCCCTCCGGCGTGGAAGCGGTGCAGCAGAACGTGCTGATCGATCCGCGCCGGGCGCGATGTGCCGCGATCGGGCCGACTACGGCCGCGGCGCTCCGCGCAGCAGGCTGGCCGCCCGCAGCCGTCGCACCGGCGCCAACGCCCGAGGGGCTGGTGACGTCGTTGCAGGCGGCTGCCTGCATGTGACCTCGCCTGCAATCACAGCGTCTTGCGCGCGCCGCCGTCCAGAGCGCGGCGAAAGCGACGCGTGGCCGCCTCCGGATCCGGGGCCGTGGTGATGGCCGTCATCACCGCGATGCCATACGCGCCGGCGGCGAGGACGGGCGCGACGCGCTCCGGCGTGATGCCGGCGATGGCGATGACGGGCACGCGCACCGCCTTACAAACAGCGCCGAGCCCGGCCAGACCCTTGACGGGGGCGGGGTTGGCTTTGGAGCGGGTCTCGAAAACCGGCCCGAAGCCGATGTAGTCGGCCCCGGCGGCTTCAGCCTCGCGGGCCTGTGCGGCAGTGGTGGCGGTGGCCCCGATGAGCGCGTCCGCCCCGAGCAGCCGGCGTGCCTCGGCCACGGGGAAGTCATCCTGCCCGAGGTGCACGCCGGCGGCGCCCACGGCGAGCGCCACGTCCACGAAGTCGTCGATGAGCAGCGGGATGCCGGCGTCCCGGCAGACCGCTGCGGTGCGGCGGGCTTCGTGGAGCACCGCCCGCACGCCTCCATGCTTCTGCCGGAACTGGACCACGTCAGCGCCGCCGGCGATCAGGCGGCGCGCCAGCTCGGCATGGCCGTAGCGCTGCTGGAAGACGAAATCCGTCAGCACGTGCAGCCGCCCCAGGGGCCGGCGCGGGGCCATACCGTACCGTGCGTCAGCGTCCATGCTGCCTCATCGAGACGGACCGAAGGGGCGGGTTGCTCATACCGGCTTCGCCAGGTGTACTGGCTCCGTGCGCGCGCAGTACGTCTGAGCCGCCGCTGCCGGTTCCTCATCTCCCAGAATCTCTCCCAGAGGGTTCGTCATATGTACCTCCGCCGTTTCCCCGTGCTGTATCGCATCGTCACGCTCTGTCTGTTCGGTCTGGTATGCGTGCCGGAGGTGGACGCGCAGGCCGCCGAAGAAGCCCCGCCCGTCCGCGTCGTGCTCACCGACGGCAGCCGCCACGTGGGCCACATCGAGCGCGAAGACGATGCCGAGGTCGTGCTTCGTACGCTCAGCGGCGTCACCATGACGATCCCCCGCGCGCAGATCGTCCGCATCGAACCGGCCGAGGTGGTGCGGCGCGGCGACGCGGTGCTGCGCGCCGACCCGAACCACACTCGGCTGCTCTTCGCCCCGACGGCGCGCGCGCTCCAGAGCGGGGAGGGCTACGTGGCCCTGTACCAGATCTTCCTCCCGTTCGTCGCCGTCGGCGTCAGCGATGCCGTGGCGCTGGCGGGTGGACTCTCGCTCCTGCCCGGCGTGAGCGAGCAACTGGTCTACGCGGCGCCCAAGGTGACTCCGTACCGACGGGGCGATCTGGCCGTGGCCGTCGGCGCCTTCGCTGCGACGATCACCGCGTCGGAAGGCGGCGTGGGCGGCATCGTCTACGCCGTCGGCACCAAGGGCGGCCCCTCGGCGGCCGTCTCGTTCGGAGCCGGGTTCCTCTTCGGCGGCGGTGACTTCATCGAGACGCCCATCCTGCTCCTGGGAGGGGAGTATCAGGTGTCGAACAACGTCAAGCTGCTCTCGGAGAACTACGTGATCCCGGCGGCGGAGAATCTGGCGATCGTCTCAGGCGGCATCCGCTTCATCGGAGACCGCCTCGCGGGCGACTTCGGCCTGTTCACCTCGCCGGAAGTCATCACGGAAGGCGGGCTGCCGTTCTTCCCGTGGCTCAGCTTCGCGTACAACTTCGGGGGATGACGCGGTGAGGGGAGGGGGCCTTCAGAACGGCACCGCGATGCGGCCGTTGCCCGTGCGTTGCAGACGCGAGGCGGGGCTGCGCCGCACGAGCCCGCCCAGCCCGAGCCGCCCTGCCACCACCACCTCGGCGCCCCGTTCCAGAATCAGCACGGATCCCGGAAGGAGGCGCAGATCGCCCCCGGGCGCGACCACCACCCGCGCGCCGGGCTCCACGCGCAGCGCGTTCGCAACAGCCACCGTGTCCTCGATCTGCAGCGTCGCCCGGTTGGTGACCACGAGGGGAGCCTCGAACGTGACACCGCGCGTTTCAGCTCCCATCCACGACGCGCGACGGATGACCGGCCGCTGCCGGGCGTCCGCAATGTAGTCGAACGCCATCGCCCGGCTGGCCGTGCCGGCGTAGCGGATGCGGTCCAGCGCCTGCCACGAGGGCGTGCTG
>JAWWAN010000047.1:0-12619 GCA_033721675.1 Rhodothermales bacterium
CATCTCCAGGACGCCGCGACGCAGGCCGTGCGCAACGCGCTCGTCGACTACGACCGCCGGCACGGCTACCGCGGGCCCGAGGCGCACCTCGAGCTGCTCCCCGAGGCGGGGCCGGAGGACTTCCTCGCGGCGCTCGACCCTTACGACGAGAGATGACAGACGCACCGAAAAAGACGAAGCAGGAGCTGCGCTCGTTCGGGCTGGTGATGACCGTCCCGCTGACGCTGATCGGCGGGTACCTGTGGTGGAAGGGGAGCGCCGCCGCGCCGTACGTGCTCGGCGCCGCCGCCTTCTTCCTCGTCACCGGCCTGCTCGTGCCCGCCCTGCTGCGGCCCATCGAGAAGGGCTGGATGAAGGTCGCCGAGATCCTGGGCGCCATCATGACGCGGGTGATCCTCACGGTGGCCTTCTATCTGGTGATCACCCCGTTCGGATTGCTCCTGCGGGTGCTGCGAAAAGACCTGCTCGCGCTGCGGTTCCACCCGGAGCAGACGAGCTACTGGGCGCCCGTCGAGACCGACGGGCCGGCCACCCGGCCGGACAAGCCCTACTGACCTGCTCCTTCTCCGAACGCTTAATCCAAACGACATCATGGTTTCGAAGCTCGGCTTGATCTGGGATTTCCTTCGGGTCCGCAAGAAATGGTGGCTGACCCCCATCGTCGTCATTCTGCTGCTGCTCGGGCTGTTGATCGTCCTGACGCAGGGCTCGGCGGTGGCTCCCTTCATCTACGCGCTGTTTTAGGATAGGCCGGGGGCCGCTGGCCGCGGAGGCACGGCATTGAAGAAATACGGAATCAGACTCCTGCTGCTCAGCGCCTCGGTCTGCGTGGGGCTGTTGATGGCAGAAGCCGTGATCCGTGTGGTCGCCCCGCAGAACTTGAGCGGGACCTGGCGAATCGATACCGACACCGGGCTCAAGGTCAACAAGTCCAGCGGGACGGCCCGGCACCAGTTCGGGGAGCGCGTGGTGACCTATCGGTTCTTCGAGCCGCACCTGCGGGGCACCGCGCCGAAGGACGGGCCGCAGCGGGTGCTGGTGCTCGGCGACTCGTTCACCTTCGGGTGGCTCCTGGATGCCGAAGACACCTTCGTGGCCCATCTGCAGCGGTATGCGGACGCGGAGTTCGGGGCCGATGCGTTCCAGTTCTTGAATGCGGCCTGCGGCGGGTGGGGCACGGGAGACTACGTCGCGTTCGTCGAAGAACACGCCGCCCGGATCGAGCCGGATCTCCTCCTCGTGTTCTTCAGCTTCGACGACATCGGGCGCAGCATGAAACGGAGCCTGTACACCTTCGCGGACGAGGAGGGCGGAGCGCTGCAGCGCGTCCGCCGGCCGGCATCGCGCCTGAAGAGGGCCGTCAACGCCCTCTTCTTCTATCAGTGGCTCCTGGAGCACTCCCACCTGGTACAGTTTGCACGCAACGCCGCCGTGATCTTGACCACCAGCCCGGGCCATCCGCGCCCCGCCACCCCCTCGGTCCCCGCTGGCAGCCCCGCGGGCGCGGTGGAGGCGGATAGCGCGCGCGCCACACGCCTTGGCCGCGCCCTGTTCCGGCGGTTGAAGGCGTGGAGCGATCGGCATGGCGCCGCGCCCTACGTCATCGCGGTGGACCCGGGCGACCCGGCGCTGAGAAGCACCAGCCAGGACCCTACCGGCATGTTTCTGGCTGCGGCGCCTGCCGTCTTCGGCGAGCTAGACATCCCGTACTTCGACGCCTCGCCCGGCATCTGGGCCAGAAAAAGGCGGGCCCCTGGCCGCTACGAACTCCCTGGGGATCTGCACCCCAACGAGGCCGGCGCCCGGCTGATCGCCGAAGAGGCGTGGCCTTTTGTTCGCACGATCCTTTCCAACCACCGGGCGGAATAGGCTGCCGGCGGCATCCGGCTATGACCTCCCCGGTTGACCAGCTGCGTAGTCCAGCGCCTTCGTGCTCCGTTCGGGTGCCCGAGCGGGCGCGCTCTACCGGGTACCCGTGATGAAGCAAATCCTCGTGGATGACCTGCGAAAGGCAGTGACGCGTTCCGCGCCGAGGCCGCCGGCCGTCTGGAGGATGGCGAAGCCGGAGCGGCTGGGGGAGCGCCTGTGCGGGGAAGGCCGGTGAGCCCGCTACCCATCCGGCCGGCAGGTGGCCGCCGAAGCGAGCGAGGCGGGCGGATCGGGCGCCTGATGCGCATGGTCCACACGGTGCGCCACGTCCGTCCGCACCAGTTGCTGTACCGCCTCCATGCCACCCTGCGCAGGGCGTGGCGCGTGCGGCGGGCCGAGCGCTTCCGGGCGCGTCTGATGGACGCGGCGCTGCCTCCGCTGGCCGTCTCCGGCCGGGCGCCCAAGCCGGTCTTTCCTCCGCGCTGCCACCTGGCGGCGTTGCAGGGCGGCGACTATACCCTCACGTTTCTCAACGCGGCCCGCACGTTCACCCATCCCATCACGTGGCATCCGCCCGGCCTCGAGGCAGACAACCATCTGTGGCTGTTCCACCTCCACTACATGGAGTTCCTGGAGGCGCTTCCGGACGAGGCGTTTGTGGCCGTCGTCGACGACTGGATCGCCCACGTGCCGCCCTATCGGCCCCGGTACTGGCTGAGCGGGTGGAGCAGCTATGTGCTCTCGATCCGGTGCGTGGTCTGGATGCAGCAGTTTGCGGAGCGCCGCCGCCGGCTGCCGGCCGCCTTCCAGAAGCGCATGCTGGCCTCCCTGGTGCGCCAGCTCCGGTTCCTGGAACGGAATCTGGAGCGGGACGTCGGCGGCAACCACCTGATCAAGAACATCAAGGCGCTGCTCTGGGCCGGGCGGTTCTGGGACCACGCGGAGGCAGGGCGCTGGCGCACGCTCGGGGAGCGGCTGCTGGTGCAGGAGCTGGACGAACAGATCCTGCCGGACGGCATGCACTACGAGCGATCCCCGGCCTATCACACGCAGGTCTTCGCAGACCTCGTCGAATGCTTCGCCGTTTTGGACGATGGGCCCGCCAGGGAACGGCTCCGGGCCGTGCTGCGGCCGATGGCTCAGGCCCTTGCGGACCTGACGCACCCGGACGGCCACGTCAGCCTCTTCAACGACGGCGGGCTCCACATGGCGTACTGCCCTGCGGCCTGCCTGAAGGCCTGGACCGCTCTGACGCACGAGCACGTCCGGCAGCGCCGCGCCATTGCCCTGGAGGCGGCCGGCTACTACGGGCTGCGCGCAGGCGATGACTACGTGCTCGTGGACGGCGGCAAGGTGGCGCCGGACTTCCTGACGGCCCACGGCCACGGAGACATCTTCTCGTTCGAATGGACGATCGCCGCCAAGCGCTTCATCGTGGATGCCGGCGTGTACGAATACACGCCCGGCGCGCGACGGGCCTACGCGCGGAGTACGCGTGCCCACAATACGCTCACGCTCGACGGCCTGGACCAGTGCGAGTTCTGGAGTTCGTTCCGAATGGCGCGGCGCGCCCGCGTGAAGCGCCTGCACTACGAGGTCACCGCAGACGGGTTTACGTTCACCGGCGCGCACGATGGCTACCGGCGCCTGGCGGGCGGCCCGATCCACGAGCGCACCACCCACGTCCGCCCCGGGCGGATCGAGGTCCGCGACTGGGTGGAGGGCGGTGCGGGGCAATGCGCGGAGGCACGGCTCTTGCTGCACCCGGGCTGCACCGTGGAGGAGCAGGGAGGCGTGCTGCTGCTGAGGCGGGAGGACGTCGCCGTCCGGCTCGTCACGGAGGCCGCCGTGCAGGTCGAGCCGGCGCCGTGGTTTCCGGATTTCGGCGTCGAACGGCCCTCTCGGCGGCTCGTCCTCCACTACGGGGAGGCACCGTGCAACGGGGCGTTCCGCCTCGAACGGGTGCGATGATCCAGGGAGACGCTTCAGTCGCCAGCATAGACCAGAAATGAGAATTCTGTTCATCAGCAACAACTTCCCGCCGGAGGTCAACGCGCCCGCCACGCGGCTCTACGAGCACGCCCGGCAGTGGGTGCGAGATGGCCACGACGTCGAGGTGCTCACGAGCGCGCCCAACTTCCCCGAGGGCCGCGTCTACGACGGCTACGAGAACCGCTTCACGACGGGCGAGGTGGACCGGATCAAGGTCACGCGCGTGCCGACGTACATCGCCCCGAACAAGGGCATCCTGCGGCGCACGCTCAGCTACGTCACCTACATGGCCTCGGCGCGGTGGTACGCCCGCCGCCTCCAGCAGAAGCCGGACGTCGTCGTGGCCACCTCGCCCCAGTTCTTCGCCGGCATCGCGGGGTACCTGATGAGCCGCTACCAGCGCGTGCCCTTCGTGCTGGAGATCCGGGACCTGTGGCCGGAGTCCATCGTGGCCGTCGGGGCGTTGAAACGCAACGCCGTCATTCGTTTCTTCGAGCGGCTCGAACGCTTCCTCTACGAACGCGCCGAGCACATCGTGGTGGTCACGAATGCGTTCAAGCGGTTCATCGTGGACAAAGGCATCCGCCCGGACAAGATCACCGTCCTCAAAAACGGCGCCGACCTGGAGACCTGGGGCGCGCCGCTGGAGGCGGCGAAGGTCGCGGCGCTCCGCCGCCGGCACGGCCTCGACGGCAAGTTCGTGGTGAGCTACATCGGCACGATCGGGATGGCCCACCGCGCCGACGTCCTGCTGGAGGCCGCCCGGCGGTGCCCGGACCCGGACGTCGTCTTCATGGTCGTCGGCACCGGCGCGGAGCGGGCCGCGCTGGAGGCCCGGCAGGCCGCGCTCGGGCTGCCCAACTTCCGCCTGCTCGGCAAGGTGCCGAAGGACGAGGTGCGCTATCTGATGGCCCTCACCGACGTCAGCGCGGTCCACCTGAAGGCCTCGCCCCTGTTCAAGACCGTCATCCCGTCGAAGATCTTCGAGGCCATGGCCTCGCGCACGCCCATCGTGCTCGGCGTCGAGGGCGAGACGAAGGAGATCCTCGCCGAGGCCGGCGCCGGCATCCCCATCGAGCCCGAGAACGCCGGGGCGCTGGTCGAGGCCGTGCTGCGCCTCAAGCGCGAGCCCGCCCTGTACGCCCGGATGGCGCAGAGCGGCTATCAGCACGTGCACACCCATTACGACCGCTCCCGCCTGGCCCGCCGCTACGCGGCCCTGCTGGAGCAGGTGGCCCACCAACCCCACACGATCAACACCCCGGACGCGCTTCCGGTAGAAATGGCATGAAGATCCTCAACGTCGTCGGCGCGCGCCCCAACTTCATGAAGGTGGCCCCCCTGCACCGGGCGCTGCGCCGGCATGGGGGCTTCACGTCGCGGATCGTGCATACCGGGCAGCACTACGACGAGCGGATGAGCGAGATCTTCTTCCGCCAGCTCGAGCTGCCCGAGCCGGACATCTACCTGGGCGTCGGCAGCGGCTCGCACGCGGAGCAGACCGCCCGCATCATGACGGCCTTCGAGGACGTCGTGCAGCGCGAGGCACCGGACCTCGTCCTCGTCGTCGGCGACGTGAACTCGACGCTGGCGTGCAGCCTCGTGGCGGCCAAGCTGCACGTGCCGGTGGCCCACGTCGAGGCCGGCCTCCGCAGCGGCGACCGCCGCATGCCCGAGGAGATCAACCGCATCGTCACGGACAGCCTCTCGGACCTGCTCTTCGTCACCGAGCAGAGCGGGCTGGACAACCTGCGGGCCGAGGGCGTGCCGGAGGAGAAGATCCACTTCGTCGGCAACGTCATGATCGACGCCCTCGTGCGGTTCCGCGAGAAGGCCGCCCGGAGCGCCATCCTGGACGACCTCGGGCTCGCCCCGTCGAGCTACGTGCTGATGACGATGCACCGGCCCGCCACCGTGGACCGGGAGGACGGGCTGCACACCCTCATGGAGACCATCGAGCGGATTGCCGCGGACCAGCCCCTCGTCTTTCCGATCCATCCGAGGACGCGCCAGCGCTTCCGCGACTTCGGCCTGGAGGCGCGCCTGAACGAGACGCCCAACCTGACGCTGCTGGATCCGCTCGGCTACCTCGAGTTCCTGCGGCTCATGGAGGGCGCCGCCGTGGTGGTCACCGATTCCGGCGGCATCCAGGAGGAGACCACCTACCTGCATGTGCCCTGCCTGACCCTCCGCGAGACGACCGAGCGCCCGGTGACGGTCACGCTGGGCACCAACGAGCTGATGGCGCTCGACCCCGGCCGGGTGCAGCGGCGGGTCGCGGCGCTCCGGAGGGCCCCGCAGCGCAACGGCAAGACGCCCCCGCTCTGGGACGGGCAGGCGGCCGGCCGCATCGTGCAGGTGCTCGCACGGAGCCTCCGGACCCCGGCCCCATGATGCGGCGGGCGGTCGCCCCGGCGCTTCGGGGCCGGCGCCCGGCGAAGATCACAGTACCTCGCAAGCGTCTACCTAATCGAGCGCAATGAGTGACGTGGTGGGATCGACGGTAGTGCCCGGCACCGGGAGGCTTCGCGCCCTGGAGCCGCATGTACCCCGCATGCTGAGGGGAGGGCTGGTGCTGCTCGCCGCCGCCTACCTCGTCCAGTGCTACAGCCCGCTGCGCCTGAACCTGGACGTCATCCACTTCGTCACGGTGGCGGCGTCTGCGGCGGATGGGGAGGGGTTCCTCTTCAAGGACACGCCGACCTACTATCCGATCGGGTATGCCGCCCTGCTGAGCGGGCTCGAACGCATCGGGCTCGGCATATCGTGGGCCTTCGTGGCGCTCAACTGCCTGTTCATCGCCGTCGGGGTCGGGGCGAGCTACGCGCTCTACCGGATGCACTTCGGCTATGCCCGGAACGCCGCGCTGGGGCTGTGCTGCCTGGTCCTGCTGAGCTACGTGCTCGTCAAGCACGTGACGCTGCCGATGAGCGACGTGCCGTTTCTGGGCGCGAGCCTGGCGGCGGTGGCAGTGATCGCCTGGGCGGAGCAGTACCAGGACCGCCGGCGATGGACCCTGCTCGCCCTGGGGGCCGTGCTCGCGGGGGGCGCCATCCTGATCCGCACGGCGGGCATCACGCTCCTGCCAGCCCTGGCGTGGGCGTGCTTCACGAATGGCAGCCCCTTGCAGAACGGGTTCCGCCGCCTGATCCGCCACCGGAGGGGGCGCCTGCTGACGGCCGGCGCCGCGCTGGCGGCGGTGGCGGCGCTCTTCGTCGTGCTGCGGCGGTTCCAGGAGAAGTACGTCCGCGAGGTGTTCGGCTTCTACGACGGGCTCAGCTGGCAGGAGGGGCTGGAGACCATCGTCGAGCGGCTGGTGACCTGGGGCGAGCTCTTCGCCAACGTCCCGGAATCCAAGCTCCCGGCGTTCCTCGGCGCCCTGCTCCCGTTCGTGGGCTTCGCCGGCCTGCTGGTGCTCGGCGCCGGCATCTGGGCGCGGCGGCGCCGCCTGCGGTCGGTGGAGATCTACTTTCTCGCCTACGCCGCGCTCATGCTCATCTGGCCGGCCTTCACCGCCCGGTTCTGGCTGGCCGTGATCCCGCTGGCGATGGGGTGGGTGGGGCTGGCGTTCCAGCGGTTCGCCGGCGCGCGCGGGGCCGCTGCGCGCTTCGCCGCCCCGGTGCTGGCGCTCTACCTCGCGGCGTTCATGCTGCTCGGCGCCGCCGCGCTGGCCTTCAGCACCCGCATCACGTTCTCCGGCTCCGACTTCCCGCAGGTCTACGCCGGGGGCAGCATGGAGAGGGTCTACCAGCTCGCCTTCGAGGGCGCGACGGAGGCCGAGATCCGGGAGGCGGGGCTCAACATGATCGACCGCATCGCCTTCCGGGCACTGGGCCGCTACGAGCCGCGGGCGCACGCGTTCGGGGGCGAGCCGATGCCGCTCTACGAGATCGAGAAGCAGTGGCGTGCCTCGCAACCTGTGCCTGGGCAGGACGCGCTTCGGGAAAGGGCTCAAAAATAGCGACAAAAGTACAGTTGCGAGTCTCAAGTTGATCTGATGACGGGGGGCGCCCCGGGGCCACTGCGGCGATTCATTCCCCTATCCCCCGCCTGCGCGCCGCCGCTCTGGGCGTGGCATGACTCTTGACATGGGAAGGCCATCCTGCCGCGCCGGGCTCTGCCGGGCTCTTTTCTTCCGGCACCCGGCAGGCCCCGGGTAGGCCTGGCACCAGCCACAAGTCGCACGGACGCGTCCCCGGCGGCGTCCGAGGAGCCCCTTTTCCGAATGAAGATCGCGGTCATCATACCGGTGCACAACGGCGGGGCCGCCTTCGAGCGCTGCCTGCAGAGCATCGCGGCCCTGGACCCCGCGCCCGACGAGGTGATCGTCGTCCCCGACGGCGAGTCTGACGGCGCGTGGCGCGCGGCCCGCGCCTACGGCGCGCGAATTCTGGAGCCGAACCCGTCGCCGCGCGGGCCGGCGCACGCCCGGAACCGGGGCGCGCAGGCCGCCACGAGCGACCTCCTGTTCTTCGTCGACGCGGACGTCCTGGTCCATGCCAACGCGCTGCGCGAGATCCGCGCCGCCTTCCGTGCCGACCCCGACCTCGACGCGCTGATCGGCTCCTACGACGACGCGCCCGGCGCGCCCGAATTCCTCTCCCAGTACCGCAACCTGCTGCACCACTACGTCCATCAGACCGCTGAGGAGGATGCCTCGACGTTCTGGGGCGCGTGCGGGGCCGTCCGCCGCGACGTCTTCCTCGCCTGCGGCGGGTTCGACGCGCAGCGCTTCCCCCGCCCCTCGGTGGAAGACATCGAGCTGGGGTACCGCATCAAGCGGGAGGGAGGCAAGATCGCGCTCCGCAAGACGCTCCTCGTCACGCACCTCAAGCGCTGGACGGCCGCCTCCATCGTCCGGACCGACTTCGCGTGCCGGGCCCTGCCCTGGACCGAGTTGATCCTGCAGTACAAGGCGATGGAGAACAACCTGAACCTGCGCACCGAGAGCCGGGCCAGCGTGGTGGCCGTGGGTGTGGGGGTGCTGGCCTTCGGCGCGGCGGCGTTCTGGCCGGCGGCGCTCCTGGGGAGCCTGCTCGCCGCGCTGGCGCTGCTCGTGCTCAACGCGCCCCTCTACCGGTTCTTCCTGCAGAAGCGCGGGGTGTTCTTCACGCTCGGCGTGCTCCCCTGGCACTGGCTCTACTTCCTCTACGGCGGGGTCGCCTTCGGCCTGGGGCTCATCCGGTACCACCTCGGCGCGGCCCGGCCGCTGCCCGAAGACTCCATACCGGCATGACGCCGCCACACGCCGCCTTCCATCCGCCTCGCATGCGAACTCCCATGAACCACACCGACCCGGCCGAGCAGATCCTGGCCCAGGCCTTCGCGAAGCTGGACAAGACCGCGCTCGGGGTGGCCTGCGGCGCGTGGCTGGGCCTCGGCGTCTTCGCGGCCACCCTGATCCTCGTCCTCAAGGGGGGCGACGTCGTCGGGCCGCACCTCGCGCTGCTCGGGCAGTTCTTCGTGGGCTACTCCGTCACGGCGGTCGGGAGCGTCGTCGGGCTCGCCTACGGGTTTGCCACGGGCTTCGCCGTCGGGTGGGCCATGGCCTTCCTCTACAACCTGACGATCATGGTCTATCTCTTCCTGCTGCAGTTCCGGACCCAGGTGGCATCGATTACGGACTACATCGACCCCGACGGCCCCGGGTCCTGAAGCGGCTCCCGCGTAGCGCTCTCTCGAGGACATTCCGAATGACTGAACAGACACAGGTCGTGATCATCGGCGGAGGCCCTGCGGGGCTGACGGCCGCCTATGAGCTGGGGAAGGCCGGGCTGAAGAGCATCGTGCTGGAGAAGGATGATATGGTGGGCGGCATCTCGCGGACGGTCAACTACAACGGCTATCACTTCGACATCGGCGGCCACCGGTTCTTCACCAAGGTGCAGGTCGTCGAGGACTTCTGGCACGAGGTGCTGCCCGAGGAGGACTTCCTGACGTGCAGCCGCCTCTCGCGCATCTATTACAACAAGAAGTTCTTCCACTATCCGCTCCGCGTCGGCAACGCCTTCCTGGGCCTCGGCGCCTGGAACAGCGTCCGCATCCTGGCGAGCTACCTGAAAGCGCAGTTCTTCCCGAGCGCGCAGGAGGAGACCTTCGAGGAGTGGGTCTCCAACCGGTTCGGGCGGCGCCTCTACAACATCTTCTTCAAGACCTATACGGAGAAGGTCTGGGGCATTCCCTGTTCCGAGATCGCGGCGGACTGGGCGGCGCAGCGGATCAAGGGCCTCTCTCTGGTGACGGCCGTCAAGAACGCGCTGCTGCAGCAGGCGACGGCGGCGGCCACCGACAAGGACGCCGTCATCAAAACCCTCATCGACTCGTTCCAGTACCCGCGCTGCGGCCCCGGCATGATGTGGGAGGCCGTCGCGGAGCACGTGGACGCCCAGGGCGGCGAGGTGCGCATGGAGACCGCCGCCCGGCGCATCGTCTGCGAGGGCCACCGCGTCGTGGCCATCGACGTCGAGACGCCCTCCGGGACGGAGCGCGTGGAGGGCACGCACTTCATCAGCAGCATGCCCATGCGCGCCCTCGTCCACGCCATGGAGCCCGCCGCGCCCGCCGCGGTCGTCGAGGCCGCCAACCGCCTCAAGTACCGCGACTTCCTCACCGTGGCGCTCATCATCGACCAGCCCGCGCTCTTCCCGGACAACTGGATCTACATCCACGACCCGGACGTGCGCGTCGGCCGCATCCAGAACTTCAAGAACTGGAGCCCGGACATGGTGGCCGACCCCGAGACCACGTGCCTGGGGCTGGAGTTCTTCTGCTTCCAGGGCGACGGGCTCTGGAGCATGGAGGACGCGGACCTGATCGCGCTGGCGCGCCGCGAGATCGACCTCCTCGGGCTGGCCCGGGCCGAGGACGTCATCGACGGGTGCGTGGTGCGCATGCCCAAGGCCTACCCCGTCTACGACTCCGAGTACAAGGAGGCCCTGGAGGTGGTGCGGGCCTACGTCGCGCAGTTCGAGAACCTGCAGCTCGTCGGGCGCAACGGCATGCACCGGTACAACAACCAGGACCACTCGATGCTCACGGCGATGCTCGCCGTCCGCAATATTCTGGGTGCGCGCTACGACCTGTGGAAAGTCAACGACGATGATCATTACCATGAGGAAGTGCACGGCGGCGAGGCCGATGCCTATTCCCGCGAGCTCGCCCGGCTCAACGCCTCGCAGCCGCAGGTGCCGGCGCAGGTCGTCACCTAGCCCCATCGCCCGTTGAAGCCCACCGGAGTCATGCGAGATGAAGGAGCCGCGCGCGCACGCGCGCCCGAAGAGGAGCTGCTGCGGGCCATCCGCCGCATCAGCGGCCGGGTCCTCGGGACGGTGCTGGGGCTCGTGCTGGGCTTCGGCGTCTTCCTCCTCACGGCGATTCTGCTCCTCAAGGGCGGCGAGACCGTCGGGCCGCACCTCGCGCTGCTCGGGCAGCTCTGGCCCGGCTACAGCGTGACGTGGGGGGGCAGCCTGGTCGGCTTCGTCTACGGGTTCCTGACCGGGTTCTTCAGCGGCTGGCTGATCGGGCGGATCTACAACGCCCTCCTGCACCGCCGGGCGGCGAAGCAGCCGGCGGCGCCCGGCCCGCCGCCCCGGGAGACCGAACCGATGGGCGGAGTCAACGCACCGTAGGCGGAGGAGCCCCGACATGACTGCCGGCAGCGATACCGCCTTCAAGCTCAGCGACGCGGCCAGCTACGACCCCGTCGTGGCGTCGTTCGACCGGCTCACCGAACGATACTCGGCCCCGCTGGCCCGGCGCGTGGTGGATCTTGCCCGCCTGGGCGGCCCGCAGCGCGTGCTCGACGTCGGGACGGGCACGGGCGTGGTGGCGCTGGAGGCGGCCCGCCGGCTCGAACGCCCCGGCGGCGTCGTGGGGATCGACCTCTCCGGCGAGATGCTGGCCCGCGCCGCCGAGAAGGGCGCCGCCGCCGGCCTCGCGCCGCGCCTCGACTTCCGCCGGATGGATGCCGAAGCGCTCGCCCTGGAGGAGCGAAGGTTCGACGCTGTGGTCTCGCTCTACGCGCTGCTCCACTTTCCGCATCCCGAGCAGGCGCTGGCCGAGATGCACCGCGTCCTCCGCCCCGGCGGGCGGCTGGTGGTCGCCGTCGGCAGCGGGCCTTCTCGCCGCACGGCGAAGGGGCTCGTGGACGGCGTGGGCCGCGTGCGGGCCCGGCTCCAGGTGCAGCGCGGGACGCGCCTCGAAGCCCCGCACTTCCTCGACCATCTCGTGCGGAAGCACTTTGGCGAGGGGCCGAACGTCGAGGAGTCCGCCCTGGCCCGCACGCACCGCAACCGGGCCGCCGTCGTGCCCCGGCTCGTAGAGGCGGCGGGTTTCGCCGAGGTCCGGCGCTACTGGCAGGGGTACTATCCGGAGGTCGAGACGGCGGAGGCGTTCTGGGAGCTGCAGGCCACGTTCTCCAGCCTCGCCCGCAAGCGGCTGGCCGCCGCGCGCCCCGAGGCCGTGGAGGCCCTCCGCGCCGAGTTCTTCGCCACGTGCGCGGCCGTGCTGGAGCGGGGCGGGCGGCTGGTCTATCCGAATGCGGCCCTCTTCGTCACCGCCGTGCGGCCGGCGAGCTGACGCACACACCCGGCATCTACGCAACAGCGCATACAGGCGGCATGGTGGACGTAGAGCAGAGCGCGAGGCACCCCGATACCGCGGCCCGCGGCGCGGCCCGCGAGGACGCGCGCCTGCCGCTCGTCTCCGTCGTGGTGCCGGTCTACAACGGCGCCCGGTTCGTGGGCGAGACGCTGGACTC